>RFPF01000014.1 GCA_009926295.1 Planctomycetia bacterium | reverse complement strand
GTCGATCCACCTAGGATTCGCGCCGGTCACGTCAGTTCCGAACCGCAGCCTCCGAGGAGCCTCCCAGCCATGACGCACGTCGTCGCCGAACCCTGCTTCGCCTGCAAATACACCGACTGCGTGGTGGTCTGCCCGGTCGAGTGCTTTTACGAGGGTGACAAGATGGTCTACATCCACCCCGACGAATGCATCGACTGCGAGGCGTGTGTGCCCGAATGCCCTGTGGAGGCGATCTTCCACGAGGACAACCTCCCGGCCGAATGGAAGGACTTCAAGGCGCTCAACGCCGAGATGTCCCCGCAGCTGCCGGTGATCACCGAAAAGAAGGAGCCGCTGTGCTGAAGACACGCAAAACGTCGGCCTCCCGCCGACTTTTGCTGATGTCAGGCGGAGGGCAAGCCAAGGTTTCCCTCGCCTGACGGCGCTTTGCCTTCCAGGCGAGCGGGTGAGACATCTCGGTACGCGCCGATCGCAGGATAGGGCGCTGCTTCTGCCATGTGCACGGATCGCGGCGCCGCATGACGCCCGCCGGGATGGCGGGCGTGGCATGCGAGGCGAACCTTGACTTCGCCTCCACATGCGCAAGCGTGAACGGGCCAGGATGGCCGTTCACGCGCTCATTTCAGATCGACGAGCCAATAGGCGTTGTCGACGAAGCTCTTCCAACTGCTGTACTTGGGGTTCCCGAGCTTGATGGAGAGCAGGGGACTGCGCTTCGGCTTCACGGGCTGACGGATCATCTGCATCCGCGCCTCGTGGGGCGTGCGGCCGCCCTTCCGCACGTTGCAGGCGACGCAGGCGCAGACGATGTTCTCCCAGCTGGTGTTGCCTCCACGGCTCCTCGGCACCACGTGGTCGAGCGACAATTCGCTGGTGGGGAAGTGCCGGCCGCAGTACTGGCACTGGTTGCCGTCTCGCGCGAACACGTTCCGCCGGTTGAAACGCAGGCCCTGCCGCGGGCCGCGATCACAGGACACCAGCCGGATCACGCGGGGCGCCTGCAGGTCGTACCCCACGGCTCGCACCCAGTCCTGCTCTGGCGTCCGCAACGCCGTACGGAGTGCCGACAGTTCCCGCCACGACTCGAAGGGGTAGGCCGCGTACTGGCCGTCCTCGATGTGCACCACCTCCGCCAATTCGCGGAACAGGAGGGTGATCGCCCGCCGCACGTTGGTGATGTGCACGGCCACGAACGAGCGATTGAGGACGAGGACGCTGAGGTTGAGCGCGCCGGCCGCGACGTTCCGGGACGACTGCAACGGCAGTGCTTCCGCACATGCTGACATTGGATTCTCGTCGTCCGGTCGGTTCCGCGGCCCGATGTCATCGAAACAACGACGTTCGAGTCTAGTCGGGGTCCGCCATCCCTGCCAACCTCCGCCAGCCCCCGCGTCCGCGCCCGCGGGCGGCTCGTCGCTCCGGCGCCGTCCGCAACCCCGCCGGACGAACCCTTGCCTTTGCCCGAGGTTGCAGGCACACTCAGACGGAGAGGCGGAGAGGCGTCGAAGAGTCCCCGTTCAATCCAGTCCCGGAGCCACGCATGCTTCATTACTCCTGCGACATCTGCAAGCGACCGATCGACGCGACCACCGACGTGCGGCACGTCGTGAAGATCGAGGTCTTCCAGGCGGTCGAGGAGGCCGAAGAGCCCGGGTGCTGCGATGGGACTTCGCGGGCCGACGAGGGCGACCACCTCGAGGAGATGCAGGACCTGCTCGAGTCGATCGACGAGCGCGACCTCGACCGCGACGACGCCTTCGGCGACGGCACGCAGTCGCTCCGGTTCGACCTGTGCGACGCGTGCCGGCAGCGGTTCCTCCGCAATCCGCTCGGCATCAAGGCGGGCAAGAAACTCGACTTCAGCCAGAACTAGCTCGAGCGCCCGCTGCGCAGCCGCGGGCGGGCGGTGCGCCTGCGGCGAGAGCCGCCCGGCATTCCTCTGGAGCGGGTTTTCACTCGCCCGGGAGTCGGCTAGATTCCGGGGCCACTGACGCACCTGAGGAGCACCTGCGACGCATGGCCGCGAAGACACTCAAGATCGCCGCGATTCCCGGAGACGGCACCGGACCGGAAGTCACCGCCGAGGCGGTCAAGGTGCTCGACGCGGTCGCGAAACTCGAGGGTTTCGCCTTCGACATCGAGACACTCGACTGGGGCGGCGAACGCTATCTGAGGACGGGAGAGATCATCCCCGAGGGTGGACTGGACCTCCTGCGGACGAAGGACGCGGTGTTCCTCGGGGCGATCGGCCACCCGCAGGTGGCGCCCGGCATCCTGGAAAAGGGACTGCTGCTCGACCTGCGGTTCAAGCTGGACCAATACATCAACCTCCGGCCCGTGAAACTGCTGCCCGGCGTCGAGACGCCGCTGGCCGGCCGCGGCCCCAAGGACATCGACTTCGTCGTCGTCCGCGAAAACACCGAGGATCTTTACTGCGGCGTGGGCGGCTACCTCAAGAAGGGCACGCCCGACGAGGTGGCCGTGCAGCAGGCCGTCTACACGCGGAAGGGCTGCGAACGCTGCATCCGCTGGGCCTTCGACTACACGCGGCGGCGCAACAGCCCCAAGAAGACGCTCACTCTCGTGGCCAAGACCAACGTGCTCACCTTCGGCCACGACCTCTGGTGGCGGACGTTCCAGGAGGTTGCGAAGGAGTATCCCGACGTGAAGACCGACTACAACCACGTCGACGCCTGCTGCATGTGGATGGTGAAGAATCCCGACGCCTACGACGTGATCGTGACCACCAACATGTTCGGCGACATCATCACGGATCTCGGCGGCATCCTGCAGGGCGGCATGGGCGTGGCCGCGGGCGCGAATCTCAACCCCGACTCCGGCGGCGTGAGCATGTTCGAGCCGATGGGGGGCAGTGCGCCCAAGTACACCGGCCAGAACGTGATCAACCCGATCGCCGCCATCAACGCGATGGCGATGCTCCTCGAGCACTCCGGGCACCCTGCGGCCGGCAGCCGCATCGACAAGGCCGTCGCCCACGTGACGGGCACGAAGATGAAAAGCCAGGCCGCCGGCAAGATGGGCCACGGCACGCGCGAAGTCGGCGACCTCGTCGTCGCGGCGCTGTAGTACAAACTTCGGCTTGTTGCTCCCCAGACCCGCTCAAGCCGGCTTCGGACTCCCCGATCCCGTCGCCGGACGTTCGCTGCGCCCTTCCTGGGCTTCGCTCACTCGGAGCTGACTGCGCTCCGCCATCCATGGCTGCGCTTGTCATCTCACGCCGGCTCCCGGGACACGGGGAGCCCGAAGCCTCCTCAACTCGTAGGCGCTCAGAACTTTCGGCGGAGACGGTCGGTGGGCACGCGCAGACGAAGGGAGTCGTTGAGGACCATGGGCGTCTGATCAAAACCCACGAGTTAGAAACTCTCAACACGACCGGAGTCGAGCATGCCTGCCGCCGGCTCCGAATGCGGGTTGTCATCACACGCCCACGCGGCGGCCCTCGGCCTGGCTCGTCGCGGCCGCCTGCACGATCTGCATCGCCCGCAGGGCATCGTCGAGCCCGCTCACCGCCCGCACGAGGCTCGTGACCTTGCGGTGGAAGTGCACGAGCATGTGCTCGCCGACGGGTCGCTCGCTGTCGAGCGACTCCTGGTGCCGGCCCACCGTGTCGAACCAGACGAGATTCGCGGGCATGTCGATGAAGGCGATGCCCTGCTCACAGACGACCTGCAGGGCGGGCGGCGGGCGGAATCCCACCGCCTCCTCCCACTGCCGCGGCATGTAGTAGCCGCAGCTCACCTGCGCCAGGGCACCGTCGCCGGGCCGCCCCGTCTGCGAGAAGTCGAGGCTCATCATTTGGTAGTCGTCGACGTCGCCGCCCGGGATTTCGGCGTGCCGCACCGCCACGACGCTGGTCGGCTCCGCCCCCGCCACGTAGCGGCACCAGTCGACGAGTTCCATCAGATCGCGTGCCTCGCTGGCCCGGTCGCGCGGGAGCGGGCCCGGCGGCGCCTGCGACAGCGGCACGCGACGGTGGCAGAAGAGCATCCGCGGCCGGCCAAGCCGGGTCGCGATCAGCTCCTTGAGGCGGAGCGTCGCGGCGGGGAAGTTCCGCCATGAACGCGATGCCCGACTGCTCGACGCGGTCGCGGAGCAGCCGAGCCTCTTCGGAGTCGATCGGAAAGGAGATCGCGGAGTAGACGGCCTTGCCGAAATCACAGGCGGCCAGGATGGGGGCCGCCCCGTACCACTGGTCGGAGAGGTAGAGGAGGGCGTCGATGTCGTCGCGCGAGGCGAGGGCTCTGTAGCCGTCGACGGACACCGTGCCGAGTTCGCTCGCAGCCCGCTGGGCCCGGTGCGACACCTGCTCGCAGACGCCGCGCACCTCGTAGCGGTCGGCGAGCGACCGCAAGGCGGGCAGATACCGCGAATCCCACTGCGAGCCGAGCCCGACGATCCCCACCCGCAGCTTCATGGACGAGCTCCCGCGCCGCCCGCCGACTCCACCTCGAACGCGGCAGCCTTGTCCGAAATGTCCTTGCGACACCACGCTCCGGGCCAGCGGATCTCCCGGACGGCGGAGTAGGCCAGCAGCTTCGCCCGGGCGAGGGAGTCGCCCACGGCGGTCACGGCGAGCGTCCGGCCGCCGTCGTTCTGGATGCCACCATCGGCGCCGCGCCGCGTCGCGGCGTGGAAGACCTCGACGCCCTCGATGGCGGCGGCGGCGTCGAGGCCGCGGATCGGGCGGCCCTTCTCCACGGGACCAGGATACCCCTCCGACGCCATCACCACGGTCACGCTCGCGCCAGGCCGCCACACCGGCGGCTCCACGTCATCGAGGCGGCGGTCGGCGGCGGCGTCGAGGATGTCGAGCAGCCGCGACTCCATCCGGACGAGCAACGCCTCGCATTCCGGATCGCCGAACCGGGCATTGAACTCCAGCACCTTCGGCCCCTGGGCGGTGAGCATCAGCCCGGCGTAGAGCACGCCCTGAAAGGGCACCTTCGCCCGGCGCAGCGCGTGCACCGTGGGAACGAGAATTCTCGCCTCGATGTCGGCGAGCATCTCGCCATCGACGAACGGGGTGGGGCAGTAGGCGCCCATGCCCCCGGTGTTCGGCCCCTGGTCGCCGTCGTGGGCGGCCTTGTGGTCCTGCAGTGGCGGCAGCGTCACGATCGTGCGACCATCGGTGATCGCCATCACGCTCACCTCCATCCCGTCGAGCCGCTCCTCCACGAGGATGCCCCGCGCGGCGGCCGCGAACTGCGGATCGCTCCCGAGCGTCTCGACGGCCGCGACCGCGGCCTCGCGATCATCGCACACGAACACGCCCTTGCCGGCGGCGAGGCCGTCGGCCTTCACGACGACCGGCATGTCCTCGCGGGCCATGAGGAAATCCCGGGCCGTGGCCACGGAGCGGAACTCCTGAAACATCGCCGTCGGCACGTCGCCACGATGCAGGATCTGCTTGCAGAACAGCTTGCTGCCCTCGAGCTGGGCGGCGCGGGACGTGGGACCGAAGATCCGCAGGCCGGCCGCCGTGAAGGCATCGACGATCCCCGCCACGAGAGGCGCCTCGGGCCCGACGACCGTGAGGTCGATGCCGCGGTCGCGCGCGAACGCGACGAGGGCGGGCACGTCACTCGCCCCGATCGGCACGTTCTGGGCCACGGCCGCGGTTCCCGCGTTGCCCGGCGCCACGAAAACCTCCGCACCCTCGCGGCTCAGTTTCCAGGCCAGGGCGTGTTCCCGGCCCCCGCCACCCACGACCAGCACACGGCGGGATCCGGACATCGTGCAGACTCCTTTCCTCGGGCTCTCGCGACGCGGGGCAATCGTCCGCAGCGGCGGCCGACTGGGCGGCGGATTGTGGCGGGATGAGGGGGGTGGGAGCAAGGAGTTCACGCCAGGCCGCCGGGTCTGGCGGACCGCTGACGTTGACACCCGTGACGGCCGCGATACAGTTTAGGGGGAGTTCGTGAAAAAAATCACGAACTTCGCAAACACCGGACGAAAACGATATTTCCGAACGGTTTTCGCGTTGGGAGAGGCTCGCGGAAGGAACCGCGGCGATCGCGGAACCGCCCGCAGGAAACCGCAGAGGCGTTCGTGATGGCTGAGAAGAAAAAGATGTCGGTCGCCGAGATCCTCGCGGCAGCCCGGGCGCAAACCGGCGCGGCGCAGCCGGTGGCCCCAGAGACGGTCGTTCCCGAACCGGATGCTGCAGGCCAGGCCGAACCGTCGGCGCCGGAGCGACCCGCCAAGCCGGCCGCGAAAGCGGCGACACCCGGAACGCCGGGAAGCCGCCCGAGTGTCGCCGACATCCTCGCGATGGCCCGCGCGGGGAAGGGTGGTTCGGACGCCGCCCCTGCCGCCAAGCCAGCCGCACCGAAGCCTGCGGCGAAAGCCGCGGAGAAGCCCGCTGCCGCGAAGGCCCAAAAGCCGGCCGCACCGAAGGCCGTCGTGCGCGACACGGCGAGCATCCTCGCCGCCGCGCGAGCCGGCGCGAAGCCGGGCCCCGTCAGCAAGGCCGACGCTCCGGCACGTCCGGCGAAGCCGCCCGCCTCCCACAAGCCGCCGGGCGACTCGGCCAAGGCGGCTCCGGTCGTGCCGCCCGTGCCTCCCCGGCCGGAGAAGCCTGCCACGAAGAAGTCGGCCGAATCTCAGGAGGACCGCCGCGGCTTCCTCGAGATCGCGCTCGGTTCGTTCATGGCGATGGGCTTCACCGCTCTGTCCGTGACGGGCGGATTGTTCACTCTCGGCCTCGCCCGGTTCATGTTCCCCAACGTGCTCGCCGAGCCGCCAAGCCGGTTCAAGGTCGGTTTCAAGGAAGGGTTTCCCACCGGCAAGGTGGAGACGAAGTTCGTCGCCCAGTACGGGGTATGGGTCGTCAACAGCGAGTTCCAGGGACTGCAGCAGATCTACGCCCTCAAGACCGTCTGCACCCACCTCGGCTGCACGCCCAACTGGCTGGAAGCGGAGCAGAAGTTCAAGTGTCCGTGCCACGGCAGCGGCTTCTACAAGGACGGCGTCAACTTCGAGGGTCCGGCCCCGCGGCCGCTCGAGCGGTATGCCATCCGCATCTCCGACGACGGACAGGTGGAGATCGACAAGAGCCGCACGTTCCAGGAAGAACTGGGCCAGTGGGCCGACCCGGAGTCCTACGTCACCGTCTAGTCTGCCCGAGGAACAGCACGACCCATGGCCATCGGCGAAACCATCCGCAACTCCCAGATCTGGAAGAGCATCTTCCGCCATCCGATGCCGCTCGACCGGCGGAACCGGATCGTGGTGATGCTGACCAACTTCTTCCTCCACCTCCACCCCGTTTCGATCAAGAAGCAGGGCATCGCACTGTCGTTCACGTGGTGCATGGGGGGCGTGACGTTCTTCCTGTTCCTCGTCGAGACCGTCACGGGCGTCCTGCTGATGTTCTATTACCGTCCCACGCTCGAGTGGGCCTACAACGACATCCTCGCCCTCCGCGACGTGACGAGCCTGGGCATCCTGCGCGAACTGCACCGCTGGGGTGCGCACGCGATGGTGATCACCACGTGGCTCCACATGTACCGCGTGTTTCTCACCGGCAGCTACAAGCCCCCACGCGAGTTCAACTGGGTGATCGGCGTGATCCTGCTCCTGCTCACGCTTCTCCTCTCCTTCACGGGCTACCTCCTGCCGTGGGACCAACTCGCGATCTGGGCGATCACGGTCGGCTCCAACATGGCCCGGGCCACCCCGATCCTCGGCTACGAGGGACCGGGCCAGCAGCTCCTCACCATCGGCGGCATCGACATGATCACCGACGCCTCGGACGCCCGGTTCGGCCTGCTCGGTGCCCGGTTCGTGGGTGAGGAGACGCTCAACCGCTTCTACGTGCTGCACTGCATCGCGATTCCCCTGGCGGTGGCGCTCCTCCTGGCGATCCATTTCTGGCGCGTGCGAAAGGACGGCGGCATCAGCGGTCCGCTGTAGGCCAATCACCCATGCACTCCAACGGTCTGTTTCTCAAGGACGTCGCCGGGTTCCTCGGCTCGTACTACACCGGCATCGCGGTCATGAACGCGGTCGCCGCCCTCATCCTCTGGAGGAAGAAAGGGCAAACGGGATGGGCCGTGGTATGGGCGACGGTCGCCGGAGCCATGATGATCCTCGCCAGCCTCGCGCTGTCCGGCGCGGAGTCGTTCGTCCCGGCACTGCCCGCGGCGGCCCGCACGCTCGTCAACGCGCTCTCCGGCCCGGTGCTGTACACGCTCGGCACCACGGCGCTGTTCACGATCCTGTTCGTGTTCCGCAAGTTCTTCGTGCAGCCGATGGTGGCGTGGGCGATCCTGAACGTCGCGCTGGTGCTGATGGGCCTGTCGATGGCCGACGAGAACTTCGCCGCGATCGTGATGAAGCCCGACAACGTGCCGATCGTGGGCCTCGTGTTCCTGCTCGCGTTCTTCACCTGGGTGGCCACCAAGCAGGCCGTGGTCAACGACGAGCGGATCCGTCAGGGGCTCCCGCCGATGGAAAAGCTCGACGACGAGAAGGTCCTCGTCTGGCCCGACCTCGTCTACACAGAGCTCATCTGCATGGTGGCGGTCTCGGCACTCCTGCTCGTCTGGGCGATCGCCCTGCCCGCACCGTTGGAGGAGCCGGCATCGAGCGTCAAGACTCCCAATCCGTCGAAGGCACCGTGGTACTTCCTCGGCCTGCAGGAGATGCTCGTGTACTTCGACCCGTGGTACGCGGGCGTGGTGCTGCCGAGCCTGGTCGTCTTCGGGCTGATGGCGATGCCCTACCTCGACTTCAACAAGAAGGGCAACGGCTACTATTCGATCGAGGAGCGGAAGTTCAGCTACCTCGTCTACCAGTTCGGGTTCTTCGAGCTCTGGATCACGCTCATCATCCTCGGCACGTTCCTCCGCGGGCCGAATTGGAACTTCTACGGGCCGTTCGAGTACTGGACTCCCTACAAGGTGGAGGTGCTGAACAACGTCGACCTGCCGCAGATGTTCTGGGTGAACCTCCTCGACCGGCCGCTGCCCCGGGCGCCGCAGGGGGCGGGCGCGCTGACGCAGGTTGGCTACATCCTGCTCCGCGAGGCGCCGGGGCTCGCCGTGATGGCGGCGTACCTCCTCCTCCTGCCGCCGCTCCTGGCCGTCACGGTGTTTCGCAGCTTCTTCGCCAAGATGGGTTTCATCCGTTACATGATCATGGCGAACCTGATGCTGCTCATGTTGTCTCTGCCTCTGAAGATGGTGCTGCGCTGGACGCTCAACCTGAAGTACATCGTCAGCATCCCGGAGTTTTCGCTGAATTTTTAGTGCCGGGCTTTCGCTTCGCACCCGGCTCGACGTGATTCCAAATCCCTGACATCCACCGGCGTACCCTTAAAACCATGCCTGCAACCGAACAGACCTGGCGGAACCTCAAGATTCTGCACGTCGTTTTCGGCGTGACGGCGATCCTGCTGCTGCTCGCGACCGTGGCCATGCTGGCGGCGGACCACAACCGCCCCTGGAAGAAGTACCAGCGGGAGTTCCGCGCCCTGGAAACCTGGTCGGCAGCCGCCCGCATCGACGAGCAGGACTCGCGGTCGTACGAACAGCGTTCGAGCGACCTCGACGCGGCCCTCGCCGAGGCACGGCGGGCCGATCTCGATCCCGCCCTCGTGAAGGCCTTCCTCGACCAGGTGCGGACCGTTCCCGCTGACGCGGAGGCCGCCGACCGCGTGCAACTCGACGTCGACACGCTCAAGGGGCAGACCGATCCGGCGGAGCGTCTGGCCCTGCGGGGCGACCTCCTCGAGCGGCTGCGGGACATCGCCAAGCGGGCGAAGTTCCGCGAGGACCTCCTCGCTGGCCAGCTGAAGCTGCGGAAGGCCGAACTCGACAAGAACCGGGCCGACTACGAACTGGCGGTCGCCGACGACGTCCCGCAGGAGAAGCTCGACAAACTCCTCGCGCTCGCGGACGCAAAGCGAGCCGAAGTGGCCCGGGCAACGCTCGACAATCAGGCGGCCAACACGCACCGCAAGGCGCTCGAGGCGACGCTCCGCCAGCTGACTGCCGCGGAGGATGCCGCCGCGAAGAGCCTTGCCGACCACCGCCAGAAGCTCGGCCAGCTCACAAAGACCCTCAAGGATCGCGCCCCGAACGCGGGCAAGGCGGTGCTCGAGCTGCCCGTGCTCGACGCCTTCAACGGGCCCCTGCGCGTCGACCAGATCTGGCTGCCGCAGCTGACGCTCAACAACAACTTCCGCGACGTCGCCCGCTTCGACCGCTGCACCACGTGTCACAAGGGGATGGACAAGTCGCTGCCCGGACAGCCCACGGAACCCGCGTATTGCGAACGCGAGGCGATGTCCGTGTCGCTCGCCACCCCGGCGGCATCCGTCGGCCAGCCGGAGGGCGACGCCAACGAACTCCTCGAGAAGGCGTACGGCTTTCACCTCGCCCCGCGCGGACTGTTCCGGGCGGAGGACCCCACGATCAGCGTCGTGCTGCCGGAGTCCCCCGCGGCCGCGGCAGGGCTGCTGCCCGGCGATGTGATCACTGCCGTCGGCGGCGGCAAGACGCTCGCCCGCTCGGTGGCGGTTGCCGCCCTCCTCGAGACGCCGACCTGGGGCCGGCCGCTCGAGCTCACGATCCAGCGCGGCGTGCCCCAGCCCTATGCCACGCACCCGCGGCTCGACCTGTTCGTCGGCTCAACCAGCCCGCACCCGATGCAGACGTTCGGCTGCACGGTCTGCCACCAGGGGCAGGGGAGCGCGACCTCGTTCAAGTGGGCTTCCCACACGCCGAACACGCCGAAGCAGGGGCACGAGTGGCATGACGAGCATGGCTGGTTCAACAACCACCACTGGATCTTCCCGATGCTGCCCGAGCGGTTCGAGGAGTCGAGTTGCCTCAAGTGCCACCACCAGGTCGTCGACCTCGAGCCGAGCGTGAAGTTCCCGGAGCCGCCGGCACCGAAGCTCGTCGAGGGGTATCACCTCATCCGCCAGTACGGGTGCTACGGCTGCCACGAGATCAACGGCTGGGCGGGGCCGGAGAAACGGATCGGCCCCGATATGCGGCTGGCGCCGAACTACCACGAAGTCGCGGAATGGCTGGCGACCGATCCGGGCCTGACGGCCCTCGGGCCGACCGTGAAGCGCTGGGTGGACGAGGTGCGGTCGAGCCCCGACGGCGCACAATCCCGCGAGCGTCTGCGCGATGCGATCGAACGCGATGCCGCGGCGGGTGCGGAAGCGCGGTTGTCGAGGCGGTCGCACGAACTGGCGGTGCTCCTCAAGGAGCCGGAGACGCCCGGCGGGTTCCCGAAGGTCGGACCGTCGCTGCGACACGTCGCCAGCAAGGTGGGTTTCGACTGGCTGTACGCGTGGCTGAGAAACCCGCAGGATTTCCGCCCCTCCACGAAGATGCCCCGGTTCTTCGGCCTCTGGGAGCACCTGTCGGGCAAGGGCCTCGAGGAATCCCAGCGGTACGAACCGATCGAGATCCGCTCGATGATCAACTACCTCGTCGGCTCGAGCGCGCCGTTCGATTACGTGCAGCCCCACGCCGGCATCACCGCCCGGCCCGACGTGGAGCGTGGGAAGAAGGTGGTGCAGGTACGTGGCTGCCTCGCCTGCCACCAGCACGCCGACTTCCCGGAGGCGACGAGCACGCACGGTCCGAACCTGTCGCGGATCGGGGCGAAGGTCGCGTCACATCCCAACGGCCAAGCGTGGCTGTACAGCTGGCTGCGGGAGCCGGCCCGCTACCATCCCAAGACGATCATGCCCAACGTGCTGCTCGAGCCCGTCACGCTCGCCGACGGCACCGTGAGCGACCCCGCCGCCGACGCCGTCGCCTACCTGCTCACGTCCACGGAAAATTGGAAGCCGTCCGACGTGCCCGCGGCCGGCTCGCTCACCGCCGAGGAGCGGAAGGCTACCGAGGAACTTGCGCTGATGTACCTCAAGGACCGCTTCCCGGCGGTTCGGGCGGAGGAGGTCCTGAAGAATGGCCTCGGCCCCGACCAGGCGAACATCCAGGGCGACGAGCGGATGCTGCTGGGCATGAATGCGGCGAACAAGGACGCGGTGCTGCTCACCTACCTCGGCAAGAAGACCCTCGCCAAGCTGGCCTGCTACTCCTGTCATGACATTCCCGGTTTCGAGGACGGCAAGGCTGCCGGCGCTGCGCTCGCCGACTGGGGCCGCAAGGAGCCATCGAAGATCGCCTTCGAGCAGGCGGCGCACTTCGTGATGCACCAGCTCGAGCACGCGCACGGCCACGGCGGCCACGGCGATGCCGAGCGGACCGCTCCGGCCGCGGGAGCCGACGAGCCCCTCGCTCCGGATCTCGCCTACGCCGCGCCGGCCTCGAGCCACGTCACCCCCGAGTCGCTCGACCCCGACACCGGCTTTTTCCTCGAGAAGCTGCTCGCTCACGAGCGCGAGGGCTTCCTCTGGCAGAAGCTGCGGCAGCCGCGCAGCTACGACTACAAGAAGGCGGAGAACAAGTCCTACAACGAGCGGTATCGGATGCCGCAGTTCCCGTTCGACGCCAAGCAGCGCGAGGCGGTGATGACCTTCGTGCTCGGGCTCGTGGCCGAGCCGCCGGCGCCACAATTCGTCCACAAGCCTTCGCCCCGTGAGGAGGCCCGCCTCAAGGGCCTCGTCGTCGCGGAGCAGTACAACTGTGGCGGATGCCACACGCTCCAGATGGACCGTTGGGATCTGCGGTACAAGCCGGAGTCGCTGGGGCCTGCCCAGTCGGTCGCCGACTACGCCTTCCTCGCACCGCACTTCGCGCCGCAGGACGTGGAGCGGTCGCTCGCCACCGACCGCCAGGGGCGGCGGCACGCGAGGCTCGTCGGCATGCCCGTACTCGACCCGGTGACCGGGCGTCCGCAGCTCGTGGACGAGGACGGCGTGCCTATCGAGGAGGGCGACACCGAGGCGGTTCCGCACCGGCCGGTGATGCTCTGGCACGACGCGCTCGTGGACGGTGAGGCACGGCCGGTGGGCGGGCCCAACGTCATGGTGCCGGAAGACGCGATCCGCGCCGGGCGGCACTATCCGGCTCATGGTGGCGATCTTGCCCGGCTGCTGTTCCCCGTCGTGATCGCCGACGAGAAGCAGGTCAATCCCAACGTGAAGCCCGACGACGCGTGGGGCTGGCTGCCACCGCCCCTGGTGGGTGAAGGGAAGAAGGTGCAGTCGGGCTGGCTGCACAAGTTCCTGCTCAACCCGCACACCATCCGCCCGCCGGCGGTGCTGCGCATGCCGAAGTTCAACTGGTCGGCCGCGCAGGCGGCGAGCATGGTCGACTACTTCGCAGCGGTGGACGGCGCGGAGTATCCGTACGTCTACGATCCCAGGCTCGACGAGAGCGCGGTCGCCGAAACCGAACGGTCGCGGCCGGGTCACCTCGTGGGAGCGCTCAAGATCGTGACCAACAACAACTACTGCGTGAAGTGCCACCTCGTCGGAGACTACGCGCCCCCCGGCAATCCGAAGGCGCTCGCGCCGCAGCTCGAACGGGTGCACGAGCGGCTCCGGCCCGACTACGTCCACAACTGGATCGCGAACCCGAAGCGGTTCCTGCCCTACACGGGCATGCCCGTGAACATCCCGTTCGACAAGCCGGTGAGCCAGGACCTGTATGCCGGCACGAGCGAGGAGCAGGTGGATGCCCTCACCGACCTTCTGATGCACTTCGACACGTTCGCGAAGCGGAATTTGTCGCTCGACGCCTACCTCCGCCAGCAGGCCCCGCCCCGGCCTCCGGCCGCCCAGGCACCGCCCCCGGCGGCTCCGCAGCCGCCGCAGGCGAGGGATGACTCCCGGCAGCCGCCGGTGGCGCTACGATGATTTCGTGCAGATGCGTATCTATTCCCGCCGCTGGAGAGCCTTCATGAAATCGCCCGTCTTCCTGTCATGCGTGGCCGCGATGCTCCTGCTGTCCGAGGGCGTTCGCGCCGACGAGTGGGGCACGATCAAGGGGCGGTTCGTCTTCAAGGGCGATGCTCCGGCCGCCGTCGAACTGAAGGCCGACAAGGACGTCGAGGTCTGCGGCAGGGAGAAGCTGTTCGCAGAAGAACTGGTCGTCGGGGCCGACAAGGGGATCCGCAACGTCGTGATCTTCGTCCGCGACAAGGGCGTGAAGGTCAATCCCGAGGTGGAGAAGGCCACGAAGGCCAAGCCCGTCGAGATCGACAACAAGGGCTGCCGGTTCGAGCCACACGTCGTCTTCGTGCAGACCGGACAGCAACTCGTGATCAAGAACTCCGACACGGTGGGCCACAACAGCAACGTCACGCCGCTCAAGAATTCACCCACCAACTCGCTGATACCCGCAGGTGGCTCGTCGCCCGTCACCTTCTCCTCAGAGGAGCCGCTCCCCGCCGGGGTGAGCTGCAACATCCACCCATGGATGAAGGCCTGGGTGGTCGTCCGCGGCAACCCCTACGCCGCGGTCACGAAGCCCGATGGCTCGTTCGAGATCCAGGGAGTTCCGGTCGGCGACATCGAACTGCAGTTGTGGCACGAGAAGGCGGGCAATCTCGCCGACGTCTCGACGGCCCAAGGCAAGGCGGACAAGAAGGGTCGGCTCAAGGTCAAGGTCGCCGCCGCAGGCACCGACCTGGGTGAAATTCCCGTCGAGGCGGCCGCATTCAAAAAGTGAGGGGCTCGATGAGCCGCATGCACCGTCTTCGTTCTTTCGCGGCCGTCGGCTGTCTGCTCGTGTCGGGCTGCCGCCCGGAGCGCGTCGCCACGCCAGGCGCCGACGTCGAGGCGGCACGCACGCTCCACGCCACGTTCGTTTCGGCGTCGAGCGCGACGGGCGACACCGCGGCCGCCTCCACCGGCACCGGATGGGGCACGCTCAAGGGCCGCTTCGTGTTCGCCGGCTCGCCTGCCGCGGCAAAGCCGCTCGTGGCCGACAAGGACACGGAGGTCTGCTCGAAGGGTGGCATGAAACTGCTCGACCGCTCGCTCCTCGTCGATCCGTCGACGAAGGGCCTGGCGAACGTCGTCGTCTTCGCCCGCAAGGTGACCCGCGTGAAGGACGGCCCGTCGTCCACGCCGGTGGTCTTCGACCAAAAGCAGTGCGAATTCCTCGCGCCGGTGTTCGCGGCGCGCGTCGGCCAGCCGATCGACGTCAAGAACAGCGACCCGATCGGGCACAACACCAACATCGCCGGATCCGACTTCAACCAGCTCATCCCCGCCGGCGGTGGCACGACGTACGTCCCCAAGGCGGAGACGGGGATGCCCACCATGGTCACGTGCAACGTCCACCCCTGGATGAAGGCCTACATGGTCTTCCGCAAGGACGGCTACGTGGCGGTCTCGGCGGCCGACGGCTCGTTCACGATTCCCGACCTGCCGGCCGGCGAACTGCTGGAGTTCCAGGTGTGGCACGAGCGGTCGACCGGCCCGAACGGCGCTCTCGGGCTCGACAAGCCCGACCTCAAGTGGACCCCCAAGGGCCGCTTCCAGCTCACGATCCAACCGGATGAACTCAAGGACGTCGGCACGCTCGAAGTGCCGGCGTCGGCCATCGGCACCTGACCCCATCCCACCATGACGACCATGAAGATCATTCCCGCCTGCCGCCTGCTGATCGCGGGCCTGTGCGTCGCGGCTGCCGTTGGCTGCGGCAAGACGCCCCCGGCCTATTTCCGTCCCAACATGGTGGAGGCCACCAAGCAGCGGCTCACGGCCGACCAGGAGAAGCAGGTGGCCACCATCCTGCTTGCGATGTTCGGAACGCCCGACGATCCGGTCTGCCTCCCCGAAACCGGGCTCGACGAGGCGAAACTCCGGCTCGCCGCGGGTCCGGTCCGCAGTGACATCGTCGGCCGCAAGAACGGTCTCTACCGTGAGCACTGCGCCCATTGCCACGGCGTGACCGGCGACGCGCTGGGTCCCACGGCTGCGTTCCTCAACCCCTATCCCCGGGACTACCGGCCGGGGGTGTTCAAGTTCAAGAGCACGGAGCGTGCCGACAAGCCGACGCATGCCGACCTCGTGCGGCTCCTGCACAACGGCGTGCCCGGCACGTCGATGCCGTCGTTCGCGCTCCTGCCGGCCGTGCAGGTCGAGGCGCTGGTGGAATACGTGAAATACCTGAGCATGCGAGGCGAGACCGAACTGGCCCTGATGCGGGCCTTCTTCGAGCTCGACGATGACGCCCAGGGCAAGCTGCCGGAGACCCGCGAGTTCCTCGTGGACGAGACGCTCTCTCCCGTCGCCGAGAAGTGGAGGGCGGCAGCCGACGCCCAGATCCAGGTGCCTCCCATGCCGGCCGACATCGACATGGTGGCCTCGATCGCCAAGGGAAGGGAACTTTTCTACGGCGACAAGGCCAACTGCGTGAAGTGCCACGGCGTCACCGGGCTCGGCGATGGCCAGGCCAACGACTACGACGACTGGAACAAGGCGATCGTCGAAATCGGCAAGGAGCTCGCCAGCGGCACGACGAAGGCCCGCGAGGCCTCGACCGCCGGCATGAGCCCCGAGGAGCTCTCCGAGCACAGGGCCCAGCTCGCGTGGCTCGACAAGTTCGGCAAGGTGCTCGACGGTGACGCGCTCGAGCCACGCACGATTCCGCCGCGCAACCTGCGGCATGGGATCTACCGCGGCGGCCGCCGGCCGATCGACCTCTACTACCGGATCCACGCCGGCATCAACGGCGCCCCGATGCCCGCCGCCAAGGGCACGGTCCCGCCGGAGGACATCTGGCACATCGTCAATTACATCCGTTCCTTGCCCTACGGGCTCGACGGCGAGCTCGGGGCCGACAAGCCCATGCTGGCCCGGGACCGGTTCTGACGCCGTCGAATCAGGAGCACGATCGTGAGCCGCATTTCCGGAATCCTGTGGAGCCTGCTGTTCCTCGCCGTGCCCGTGCTGGGGGTGGCCACGTTCGCCGTCGCACCCGCCATCGACGTCTGGCTGCCGCCCGACGTCTCGGCCCACGGTGCGGCGATCGACGGACTGTTCTACTTCATCCTCGCCCTCACCGGTGTGGTGTTCGTCGCCACCGAGGTGTTGTTGTTCTGGTTTCTCTGGAAGTACGACGCGGCGAACGGATCGCGGCCCGCGACCTACATCCACGGCAGCCACTCGCTCGAGGTGGTGTGGACGATCATCCCCGCCGCCACACTCCTGTTCCTCGCCATCTACCAGATGAATACGTGGGCCGACGTGAAGATGCGGCGGCCGGCGATGGCGCCGTCGGTCGAGGTGGTGGCGCGGCAGTTCGAGTGGCGGCTGCGGTATCCCGGCCGCGACGGCACTCTCGGCACCCCCGACGACCTGTTTCTCGTGAACGACCTGCACGTGCCGGTCGACGA
The DNA here is from genome assembly GCA_009926295.1 of Planctomycetia bacterium. Taxonomy (GTDB): domain Bacteria; phylum Planctomycetota; class Planctomycetia; order Pirellulales; family UBA1268; genus RGVT01. The sequence continues at coordinate 6,697 of RFPF01000014.1, read as the reverse complement.
GGACTTCCTCGTGCAGCTCAAGAGCATGGACGTGCTGCACAGCTTCTTCCTGCCGAACCTGCGGATCAAGCAGGACGCCGTCCCCGGCATGAAGATCCCCGTCTGGTTCAAGGCCACGCAGACGGGGCAGTTCGACATCGTCTGCGCCGAACTCTGCGGATGGGGACACTACAAGATGAAGGGCCGCGTGACCGTCGAGTCACGGGCCGATTTCGACCGCTGGCTGGAGTCGCAGTACGCCCGCCAGGAAGCCACCCAGCCCGAGGCCGACCCCACCGCCGCGGTCGCCCGCACCGAGTAACCCCCATCCCGAGCACGCCCCAGTCCAGGAGACCGTCATGAGCATCGCGAGCACCCCTTCGACGCTTCAGCACGAGCCGACCGTCGCAACGCACGCGGCATCAGCGCCGCACCACGCCGGGTTCCTCTCCACCTACGTGTTCTCGAAGGACCACAAGGTCATCGGCCTGCAGTTCCTGTTCTCGACGCTCGTGTGGTTCCTGATCGGTGGCCTGCTGGCTCTCGCCGTGCGCTGGCAGATCGCGTGGCCGTGGTCCGACGTGCCGGTGCTTGGCAAGCTGTTCGCGCAGGAGGGCGGCCAGATGGCCCCCGAGTTCTACACGATGCTGTTCACCATGCACGCCACCGTGATGATCTTCCTCGTGATCATCCCGATCCTCGCCGGCGCCTTCGGCAACTTCCTGATCCCGTTGATGATCGGGGCCGACGACATGGCCTTCCCGACGCTCAACATGCTGTCGTACTGGTTCATGTGGCCCGCCTTCATCGCGTTCGGCGCGAGCTTCTTCGTGGAGGGCGGGGCGGCTTCCAGCGGCTGGACGAGTTACCCCACGCTCTCGACCAACATCGCCTCCTCTCCCGGCGGAGGCTGGGGCCAGACGCTCTGGCTCCTGGGCCTGACGATGGTGGGCGTCTCCTCGATGCTCGGCAGCGTCAACTACATGACGACGATCATCCTCATGCGTGCCCCCGGCATGACGATGTTCCGCCTGCCCATGACGATCTGGGCGATGTTCATCACGGCCGTCCTCCAGGCCTTCGCCCTCCCGGTGCTCACCGCCGCCGGCTTCATGCAACTCGCCGACCGCACCCTCGGCACCGGCTTCTTCTCGCCCGAGGGCAACATCGTCAACAACTGGATGCAGGCCACGGGCGGCGGCCAGCCGCTGCTCTGGCAGCACCTGTTCTGGTTCTACAGCCACCCGGCCGTCTACATCATGATCCTGCCGGCGATGGGGATGGTCAGCGACATCCTCACCACGTTCGCCCGCAAGCCGCTGTTCGGCTACCGGCCGATGGTGTACTCGATCGCCGGCATCGCCGGCCTCGGCTTCATCGTCTGGGGCCACCACATGTTCATGTCGGGCATGAATCCGGCCCTGGGCATCACCTTCATGGTCTCCACGATGATGATCGCCCTGCCGAGCGCGGTGAAGACGTTCAACTGGCTGGGAACGGTCTGGGGCGGCCGCATCCAGTTCACCACGGCGATGCTCTTCGCCCTGTCGTTCGTGTCGATGTTCATCATCGGCGGCCTGTCGGGCATCTTCATGGCGGCCACACCGGTCGACATCTTCATCCACGACACCTACTTCATCGTGGCGCATTTCCACTACGTGCTGTTCGCGGGCACGGCGATGGGCGTGTTCGCGGGCATCTACTACTGGTTCCCCAAGATGTTCGGCCGCACGATGAACGAGTTCTGGGGGAAGGTGCACTTTTTCCTCACGTTCGTCTTCATGAACGGCACGTTCTTCACGATGCACATCCTGGGCGCCGTTGGCTTCCCTCGTAGGCTCGCCGACGCCTACCACTACGAGACCTTCCACCACCTCCAGCCGCTGAATGCGTTCATGACGTGGTGCGCGATCGGAATGGTCGCCACGCAGGCGATCTTCGCGGCCAACTTCTTCTGGAGCATGTTCTTCGGGCCGGTCGCGGGCCGGAATCCGTGGCGGGCCAACACGCTCGAGTGGACGGCGCCGAGCCCTCCGGGCCACGGCAACTTCGACTTCCAGCCGGTGGTGCACCGCGGCCCCTACGAATATTCGGTGCCTGGCGTGGAAAAGGATCATCTCATGCAGACGGATCCGCCCAATGCGACCGCGGCCGCTCTGGCGGCGGCCCACTGACCATGGTTGCGGGCTTCAACTGGACGTTTCCTCTCGCGTGCCTGCTCGTGGGCGTCACGGCCGTGTTGCTGTGCTTCGGCGCGCTCGTGACGACCTACGACGCCGCGATGGCAGTGCCGGACTGGCCTGCGACCTACGGACACAACATGTTCCTGTTCCCGTTCGCCGACTGGTTTTACGGCCCGTGGGACCTGTTCCTGGAGCATGGCCACCGCCTTCTCGGCGCCACGGTCGGCCTGATCACGCTGGCGCTGGCGACGCTGGTGTGGCTGCGTGAGCCGAACGCAACCGTCCGTGGACTGGTGGCTGCCGCGGTGCTGCTGGTGGTCGTGCAGGGCGCGCTCGGCGGGGCCCGCGTGCTCCTCGACGACAAGACCGTGGCGAAGGTGCACGCCTGCACCGGACCGCTGTTCTTCGCGGTGGCGGTGGCGATCGCGGCCCTCACCGGCCGCGGCGCGACCGCGGCGAGCGCCTCCGGGGGCCCGGCTCTCCGCGTCGCCGTGGCGCTGCTCGTCGCCGCCTACGTGCAGCTCGTGGCCGGCGCCCAGCTGAGGCACCTCGACGCGGCGGTCGTCACGCCGGTCATGTTCCGCTGGCTCGTGGCCATCCACCTCGCAGGCGCCGCCGCGGTGGCGGGGCTGTCCTGGGCCGCGGTGCCCCTGTGCCGCTCTCAGGGATCGGGTGCGGCCGGCCGGTGGGCCGTCGTGATCGCGGCGCTCGTCGCCTGCCAATTGGCCCTCGGTGTCGGCGCCTGGTTCGTCTCCTGGGGCGTGCCGTCGGGTCTGCTGCCGGCGGCGTGGATGCCGAACGAGCCGCTCGCCGCGCGGAGCGGCCGCGGCGCAGCGGTCGTCACCGGCCACGTCGTGCTCGGCATGCTGATCCTCGGCGGCTCGGTGGCCCTCGCGATGGCGACCGGCCTGTTCGCCAGGCACCCGGCGAGGGCCACGGCATGACGACCGCCGCGCCGCTCACCGCCGAAGCCGCCCCGTTCGCCACGGCCGGCATCCGCGCCGTCATCGCCGACGCCTCGCGGCTGGTGCGTCCCCGAATCGCCCTGATGGTGCTCGCCACGGTCGTCTCGGCGTACTGGCTCACCGGCGCATCGCCCGACGGCGGCGTGCACCTCCTCGGCCTGCTCGCGGGCACGGCGCTCGTGGCTGCCAGCTCGAGCATCGCCAACCAGATCCTCGAGCGCGACACCGATCGCCTGATGCCGCGCACCTCCCCGAGGCCGATCGTGGCGGGCAGGCTGCCGGTCGCCGGGGCATGGCTCCTCACCGCGGCCACGCTCGTCGTGGGCATGATCTCGATGACCATCTCGGCGGGCTGGGCGGCGACCGCGGCCGCGGCCGCGACGTGGCTCTTGTACGTCGTCGTCTACACGCCGCTGAAGCGCACGACACCGCTCAACACGGCGATCGGCGCGGTCGCGGGCGCCCTTCCCGTGGCGATAGGCTGGCTGGCCGCGGACGGCCCGGCGCGGCTGGCGGCGGGCGACGCGGCGAGTGCCCTGACCGCGGCGGCCCTCGCCACCGTCCTGTACCTCTGGCAGTTCCCGCACTTCATGGCGATCGCATGGCTGTACCGTGGTCAGTACGCCGCGGCCGGCCTGCGGATGCTCACCGTCGACGATCCCAGCGGGCTGCGGGCCGCGGGCCAGTCGCTCGCGGCGGCCCTGGCGATGGTGCCGGTGAGCCTCGTGCTCGCCGTGCCGTCGGGAAGCATCCGCCTCTTTCTGGCGGCGGCCTGCGCTGCGATGGTGTATTGTGGAGCGGCGATCCGGTTCGCCGTCCGCCGCGACGACGCCTCCGCCCGCTTGCTCCTGTTCGTGTCGCTCGGTTCCCTGCTGGCCATCCTCACCGCCGCGGTGGCGTTCGGCCGGCCGCATTGATGCCCATCCAGTTCCGTCCCCAGCCGCCCGGATTCCCATGAACGCATCCGCCATCTCCGTCCCGCACGGACACGACCACCACGGCGACGACCACGGCCACGTCACGCTGCAATACCAGCCCGGCCTTCCGCTCTCGCGCGGCAAGCTCATCATGTGGCTCTTCCTGTCGACGGAGATCATGTTCTTCGCGGCGCTCCTCGGCAGTTACGTGGTGCTGCGGTTCGGCGCCCCGGTGTGGCCGAAGCCGCACCACGTCCATCTCTCGGAGCCCATCGGCGCCTTCAACACGTTCGTCCTGATCTGCTCGAGCGTCACGATCGTGCTGGCACTCGAGGCCGCGCGGGCCAACAAGGCCGGCCTGGCCAAGACCTGGATGGCGCTCACGCTCGCGCTCGGATCGCTGTTCCTCGGGGTGAAGGCGTACGAGTACCAGGCGAAGTTCGCCCACGGCATCTATCCCCGCCTGCAGCGCAGTCGCGTCTTCGAGAAGCCCGACCTCTACTACGGCTCGGCCGTGCGGGCCCGGCTCGGCGAACCGGCGATGATCGACCGCCTCAAGGAACTCGACGAAACCCCCGAGGACAGGCTCACGCCCGACGAGATCTCGGCCCGCCGCCGCCTGTCGCAGGTGCGAAAGATGGTGGCCAGCCCCGACCAGCAGCCATTCGACCTGGCCGTCGTCGCCGACCAGGTCATGCCGCTGCCCGGCGAGGGAGCCGACGCCCACGGCAGCCACGGGCTCAACGACACCCCCACATCGTGCCGCCGTGATTCCCGGCGGCACGATGTGGGCGAGCACCTATTTCCTGCTCACCGGCTTCCATGCGATCCACGTCCTCGTGGGGCTGATCGTGTTCGCGATCATGTGCACCTGGACCCTCAACGCGAAGCGGGCCGGTGCGATCGAGAACGCCGGCCTCTACTGGCACTTCGTCGATCTCGTGTGGATCTTCCTGTTCCCGCTCCTGTACCTGTTCTGACCCCCGCCGCCCGAGACACCCCATGACCGACCACGCCCACGACCCTCACGGCCCCGTCACACGGCCCGGCCAAACCGCCGACGAAACGCTCGAACACACTGCGCACGCCCACGAGGGCGACCACGGCCATGGCGGCATCGGCAAATATCTGCTCGTGTTCGCGGCCCTGTGCGGGCTCACCACGATGTCCTTCCTCACCTATTCGTCGCTCTGGCCGTGGAAGGACGAGCCGCACGTCGGCTGGGCGTTCATGATGGCGGTCTCGTGCACCAAGGCCATGCTGGTCGTGCTGTTCTTCATGCACGTGCTCTGGGAGGCCAACTGGAAATACGTCCTCACGATCCCCGCCGCCATGATGGCGATCTTCCTGGCGCTGATGCTCGTGCCCGACATCGGGCTGCGGAACCGCATGGTGTCGCAGGAGCGGGCGCTCCACATGGCCCGCCAGTCGGACGTTCGGCTGATGCAGCAGGCCGCCGAGGCGAAACTCCTGTCGGATCAGGCCCATTAGTGGGTATGCCGATGTGGAGACGAACCGGCTCGGGGGCGGCAAAAGTCGCCGCTTCGCGGTCTTTCAGATTGTCGCGTGGGCCGCGGCGGCCCAATGCTCCTCGAGCGTTCGCCGACCCCCTCGCCTCCCCGCTCTTGGGAACGCCCGAGGCCCTAGCCGAGAGGATGTCTTGCTCTCCTGCGCCGGCTCCCGGGGCATGGGCAGGCCCTCACGGTCTTTTGGTTGGCGTGGTGCTTTTGTGCCTCGTCGGCTGCCAGAAGGCGCCTGAGCGGCCGATCGACCGGCCGCTCGCGGAGCGGCCGGCCGCGCCTCAGCCGGTCGTCGAGCAGGTGGAGCCCGGGTCATCCGCGGCGCCGTTCGCGCTTACCGACCAGCGTGGCGAGCCGTTCGATTCGGCGACCCTGAAGGGGAAGGTGTGGCTCGGGAGCATCTTCTTCGCCAACTGCCCCGGTCCCTGTTTCCGGGAGAATCAGGCGATCGCCGACATCCTGCGGGAGGTCGCCGATCCCGACCTCGTAGCCGTGAGCCTGACCTGCGATCCCGACAACGACACGCCCGACGTGCTCCGCCGCTACGCCGACCGGTTCGAGGCGGACCCTGACCGCTGGAAGTTCCTCACCGGTGACATGGCGGTGATCAAGAAGGTCGCCAACGATACGTTCTTCCTGCCGGCGGAGGTGGGCGTGCACTCGGAGCGCGGCGTCGTGTTCGACCGCGAGGGCAGGCTCCGCGGAGGTTACCACCTCCTCCAGCCCGACCGTGTCGAGCTGCTCAAGAAGCTCATCCGCGACGTGCTCGCCGAGGAGACGCCATGAGCCTGCTCGGCCTCGCGTCGGTCCACCCCCTGGCCACGACCAACGCGGCGCTCAACGCGCTGTCCACGGTGCTGCTCGTGATCGGCTGGGGGGCGATCGCCCGGGGCAACTGGCGGATCCACCGCGCGGCGATGGTGGCCGCCTTCGCCGTGTCGGCGGTGTTCCTCGCCTGCTATCTCACGTATCACTGGCTGGTGGGGCACGTGCCGTTCCAGGGGCAGGGCCCGGTCCGCGCCGTCTACTTCACGATCCTGATCACCCACATCGTGCTCGCGGTGTTCGTGCCGATCCTGGCGCTGCGGATGTTCTTCCTCGCCTGGAAGGGCCGCTGGGACGCGCACCGTCGC
>RFPF01000130.1 GCA_009926295.1 Planctomycetia bacterium | reverse complement strand
CTTCACCGAGCTGGCCAAGGACAGCATCTTCATGATGCCGCACCTGGGCGTGCTGGCCAGCGTGCATCCGCAGGCGGCCATGGAGGTGTTCGAGAAGGACTGCCTGATCGTGCTGGGCACCGCGATCAGCGCCAAGGGCGAGCCGCGGCCGGGCAAGCCGTGCCTGCACTGGTCGCTGGTCCCCGAGTCCGGCGGGGCTTCGCCCGCTTTCTCAACCGGCTGCTCTTCTGCCTGGTCAGGGCCGAAGACCGATGGAAGATCTTCCGGCGGTTCTACCGGGTCCTGCCGGAAGAACGCATTTCTCGATTCTACGCCCATCGCTTCACGTTCTCCGATGCCGCGCGGATCGTGATCGGGAGGCCGCCCACGGGCCTGGCCCCGATCCGGTTCGCCAGATCGTTCGTCCCCCTCACGAGGCCCGTGCCGACATGACCGCCAATCCACTCGGTTTCGCCGGCCGGACCCACCAGACAGCGCGCACGCGGCATGGCTGGTCGAAGGCGCTGCAACTCGCTCCCGATCTCTACCCCGGCGTCGGCGGCAAGCGGCTGCGGGCAACGCTCCTCGAGAGGTCCTACGCCTTCGCCGGCGGCCGCTCGCAGGCGCCGACGCTGATCGTCGATGCGGTCGAGATGCTTCACGCGGGTTCGCTGGTGATCGACGACTTCGAAGACGACTCGCTCACCCGTCGCGGTCAGCCGGCACTCCACCGGGAGATCGGGCCGGCCCGGGCCGTCAATGCCGGCAACTGGATGTATTTCCGGGCCCTGGAGCTCGCGGCATCGACGTTTGACGATCCAGCCCGGTCGGCGACGCTCGTGGGGCGATTCATCGCCGTTGCCCGCCAGTGTCACGAGGGGCAGGCGATCGATCTGGCCACGCCGGTCGACGAGGTCACGCCGCGGCAGGCTCATGCGACGGCACTGGCGATCTCGCGCTGGAAGACCGGCCGGCTCACGTCCCTCGCGGCGTGGTGCGGCGCCCACGCCGCTGCGGGAGGCCGAGAGACGCTGCAGGCAGTGGCCGCTTTCGGCTGCCGGGTGGGGATCTGTCTGCAGATGAAAAATGACCTCGACGAACTTTCCGAACTCGTCGCAGGTTCGGACCGGTGCGACGACCTGCGGAACCGCCGTGTCACGTGGCCGTGGGCCTGGGCGGCGAGCGAGTTGTCGGCCGTGCAGTTCGAGGCGCTGCAGCGCCGCCTGCGGCAGTCGGGAGACGAGCCGGTTACGTTCCGCGCGATCGCCAAGGACCTGTTCGACGCGACCCGCAGTCGGGCGGCGGAAGCGATCGGCGCGCGGCTCGACCGAGCCATCGACCGACTCAGCGTCGCCACGGGCGGTGCCCGCAAAGTCGGCCCGTTGGCCGACGTCTGCAGCGCCCTGCGGATCGCGAGCGAGCCGACGCGGGCGGAGGCCCTTCCGTGAGCGTGGCGACCGTCGCCGGGCGACCGTCGTCACGGTTGAGCGCCGAAACGCGCCGGCGGGCTGCCGTGATTGGCAGCGGCTTCGGCGGCTTGGCGGCGGCCATCCGCCTGCAGTCGATGGGCTTCGACACGGTCTGCTACGAAACGCATGATCAGCCGGGTGGCCGGGCCGCCGTCTACCAGGATCGGGGCTACGTCTTCGACGCAGGGCCCACCGTGATCACCGCGCCGCATTGCCTCGAAGAGCTCTTCGAGCTGTCCGGGAGGCGGATGGCCGACTACGTCCGCTTGTTGCCCGTGACTCCGCTCTACCGGCTCCAATGGAGCGACGGCGTCGCCTTCGATTACGTCGCCGATGAAGCGGGGCTGATCGAGCAGGTGAGGCGGGTGAGCCCTGCCGACGTGGATGGATATCGTCGCTTCGCCGACTATGCGCGTCAGGTGTTCGTCAAGGGCTACGAGGAGCTCGGAGCCGTTCCGTTTCTCCGCTTCACCGACATGATCCGCGCCGCCCCGCACCTTGCCCGCCTGCGGGCCGACCGGAGCGTCTACGCGACAGTGTCTCGATTCGTGAAAGACGAGCACCTCCGTCAGGCGTTCAGTTTTCACCCGCTGCTCGTGGGTGGGAATCCCATGGAGACGAGCGCGATCTACACGCTGATCCACTGGATCGAGCGAAAGTGGGGCGTGTTCTTCCCGGAGGGCGGCACCGGCGCGCTGGTCCGCGGGCTCGTGCGGCTGTTCCACGACCTCGGCGGCACGCTGCGTCTCGAGACTCCCGTCGAGCGGGTCACGCTCGACTCGGCCAGCACCGCGTCCCGGCACGTCGTCCATGCCGCCGGTGGCCCGCCCGAGGTGTTCGACGCGGTCGTGTCGAACGCCGACGTTCACCACACCTACGCCACGCTGTACCGCGGGGTCGATGCGGCTCGTCGCCGCCAGCGGCGGCTCGAGCGCATGGATTGGTCGATGTCCCTCTTCGTTCTGTACTTCGGCACCGACAGGCGGTATCCGAACCTGGCGCACCACACGATCTTGTTCGGGCCGCGGTTTCAGGGGCTCCTGCGGGACATCTTCCACGGGCATCGCCTGCCGGAGGATTTCAGCCTCTATCTCCACGCCCCCACGATCACCGATCCGGGCATGGCGCCACCCGGGGGCGAGTCGTTCTACGTGCTCAGCCCCGTGCCGCACCTCGGCAACGCGCCGATCGACTGGGATGCCGTGGCAACTCGCTACGGCGACGCCATCCTCGAGTCGCTCGAGCCGCACCTGCCCGGAGTCCGGGCAGCGATCGTGACGCGGCGGCATTGCACGCCCGTCGACTTCGCGAGCCGGTTCCACGCCCATCACGGCTCGGCCTTCTCGGTCGCTCCCACGCTTACACAGTCGGCCTACTTCCGGCCGCACAACCGCGACCCGGACATTCCAGGACTGTACATCGTCGGGGCCGGCACCCATCCGGGGGCCGGCGTGCCCGGCGTCGTCAACTCGGCCAAGGCCACCTGCGACACGATCGCGGCCGACTTCCATGTCGTCGCACGCTAGCGAGCCCGCCGCCGGGGAGTCGATCCGGCGGCACAGCCGCTCTTTTTCCTTTGCCAGCCGTCTCCTGCCGGCCCACAAACGGGCCGACGTCGAGCGGCTCTACGCGTGGTGCCGCTGGTGCGACGACGGAGTGGACGCCGCCGTCTCGCAGCAGGACGCACACGACTTCGTCGACCGCGCCACGGCCTCGCCCCGATCGCGATGGAGAGCCGCTGGCTCGCAGATCTCGTCGGCCGTCATGACCTGCCGCTCGAGGCTGCCGTGGCGCTCCTCGACGGCATGCGGTCGGACCTCACGCCGGCGGCAGGTCTCAACGAAGAAAATCTGCTGCGGTACTGCTTTCGGGTCGCCGGGGCGGTGGGCGTGCTGATGTGCCCTATCCTCGGCCTGCATGACCGCCGCTTTCTGTCCCATGCCGCGGCCCTGGGCATGGGGATGCAGCTGACAAACATCGCCCGCGACGTGGCGGAGGACTGGCGGCGGTCGCGGTGCTACCTCCCGCTCGAGTGGACCGACGGCCTGCGGCCGGATGGCGGGCCGCCCGACCCCGAGCGGGTGCGGCGGGGCGTGCGCAGGATCCTCGACGTCGCCGACGGCTACTACGCGGCGGGGGAGGCCGGCATCGGCGGGATCGAGCCCGACTCCCGACTTGCCGTCCGCGCAGCCGCGCGCATCTACCATGCGATCGGGACGAGGATCCGGAAGCGGGATTGCCACGTGCTCGACGAGCGGGCCCACGTTTCAACGCTCCGAAAAGTCAGGCTGTTCGCCCTCGCGGCGGTCGGTGCCACGGGCGGTGGCCGAGGAATATGGCTCGACGACGCGGCCAGGCGGGCGCTTGCGACGGCGGAGCGACACGTGTCTGAGTGTGGGGTATCGTGGAAGGGCGGCGCGACTCTCGGCGACCGAATCCGGAGGCTCATCATGAAGTGGGGCGCTTGGAGCGTTGTGTTCACCGGCCTGTCGCTGACGAGCGTCATGGCGGTCGTTCTGTTCATCCTCGTGGCGATCAATCCGAAGGACGCCTCGTACGGCTCGACGCCGCTCATCTACGCGGCAGGCTGTGCGATTTCAGCGTTGACCTTCAACCGGGCTGCGGCGTGGGCGGCCCGTCGGTCCGAGACGGCCGATCCCTGAGCCGGGTTCAGTTGCGATCGCCCCCTCGGCCGCCGGCATGTCCTGCGGTGGGTGAACCGTCCCACTTCCGTTCGATGGCGGCGAAGCAGGCGAACACGCCGAGCACGACCAGCCCGTAGAGCATGGCAGTGAGCGCCAGCACCACGTCGTAGGGCTTGGGCGTGGAGAGCGAGACCCGCAGGAGGACCGTCGAGATCACGAACCCGGCGTTGCGAAACACGTATTCGTAGCGGTCGTGGTAGGCCAGCGACACGATCAGCAGGAACACGTCGGTGAAGATCATGAACTCGAAGAAACGGGGAAAGAAGAAGAGATCGACGTCGATCGGCGGCGGGGCCAAAACCTCGGGTAGGTGAACGACCAGCCCCGCCCAGCTGGCGAGATTCAGCACCGCCAGGGTGACCAGCACGACGAGCAGCAACACGGCCACGGCCTTCTTGAGCTGGATGAAGCCCTCGAGATCACGATGCACGCGCATCTTGGGCGTCACGTATTGCAGCAGCGTGAAGCCGGTGACGATCATGAACATCGCGACCGCGCCGGCCATGTCGAAGAGCACGGCCCGTACCGCGGCCGGCTCGGCCAGCCAGTTTTCGAGGTCATCGAATCCGCCGATGTCCTTGAACACGCCGCGGACGACGATCAGGGAGATGATCTGGTATTGCTTGGCGATCTCGCCTGTGTGCGACGCTGCCAGGGCGAACACGAGGAGGACGACCTCGTAGAACAGGATCACGCTGAACGGCGTGTAGACGGCATGGAGCGGGCTCTCGTCGATCCCCGCGAAGACCGTCAGGGGAAGGCTCGGAAACAGCCGGGCGATCGCGATCGCACCGAGGTGGATGAGAAAGCCGACGGCCGCCGCTGCGACCACCACCCGCTCCAGGGCTGTCGAGCGCGTCGAAGACGGCGGCGAGCCTGCGGCGCAGAAAACCCAGCACGGCAGTCGCTCCGCAGGGATCGCTCGAGTCGGGGCCGACGCCCGCCTTCGCGCGTGCATTGTAGCCACCCCGGGCAACGCAGCTTCGCGTGGCCGGAAAGCCAGTCATTCCCAGATCGAGGCGAGTTCGTGCACTTCGGCCGTGCGGATCGCCGCGCCCGGGCCGTCTGCCGTGAGCCCGAGCCGCACGTTGTCCTCCGGGGGCACGACCACCATCGACATGTACACCCGGCCGCCGTCGGCGAACAGCGTGATGAGCCCGCGGTCCACGAACGCCCGCAGGGAGATCCGCCTGTTCACCGGCTCGAGCGGCACGGCACGGCCGAGGCAGGTGAGCTGCCGCTTTGCCGCGTCGTACACCACCGGGATGCCGCGGAGATCGAACGTGATCGTGTGGGCGTCGCCGACCTCCACCTCCGCGGTCAGGTCGAACAGTTTTCCTTCGATTCCCGAGAGGGGGTTGGTGCCGGCGGCCAGGGGCTGTGCGGGGATGGCATGGCTCGTGCGCCGTAGTGACTCCAGTTCCTTTACCGGCCACGCGCAGAGCCGCGGGCCCGCGGCCGTGGTGCGGAGGGTGAGCTCAACCGGCAGGCCCACGGCGCCCCAGAAGCCGATTCCGTCGCCGCCCGCATGGGCGCGGGCGAGCAGGATCCGCCGCCCATCGCCGGCCGGCATGTTGTTGAAGCTCTGCGAGGCGTAGAACGAGTTGCCCTCGTTGAGTCGGTGCGGGCCCGATTCGGGCGTGAACGTCGTGCCGTCGAAGGTGCCCACGAGATACCGCGCGTCGCCGCCGTAGAAGATCCACTTGGTCCGCGACGCGTCGCCATCGAGGGCGAGCTCGAAGAACTCGGGGCAGTCTTCCGTGTCGTCGATGTGGATCGAGCTCATCCGCTCCCAGTGCTTGAGGTCGGGCGAGGAGAAGAGCCCGAAGTTCGGGTTGGTGCTCGGCCGGCCGCTCGTCCGCTGGCAGTGCCCGAAGGCGAGGGCCATCACCCACTGCTTCGTCGGCGCGTGCCACAACACCTTCGGGTCGCGGTTGCCCGGCTCCACGAGGGGCAGCGCGGGGTTGGCGGCGTATTTCGTCCAGGTTCGGCCGCGGTCGTTCGAAAAGGCGAGGCACTGCGCGATCGGATTGCCGGCCCCGGAATAGGCGAGCACGATCGGCAGCTCTGCTCCGCTGCGGAAGCCCGCCGTGTTGGCCACGTCCACGACGCCGGAGCCCGAATATTGGAGGCCGTGATCGTCGGGCAGGAGCGCGTCGGGGAGCTCCTTCCAGCGGACGAGGTCGGTGCTCACCGCATGCCCCCAGTGGGAGTTGATGCCGCCATCCTGGCCGAACGGGTTGTGCTGGAAGAACAGGTGATACTCCCCCTCGTGAAACACGAGCCCGTTCACGTCGCCGCCACCGCCGCGCCGTGGCGAGAAGCAGAGCTGCGGCCGCCCGGGCTCGCGGTAGAGCGTGCCCGGGTTCTTGATCTCGTCGGACTGCTCGACGAGTTCGAGCGCGGTCGAGCCCGCGGGCAGGTCGTCCACCACGAGCGTGATCGTCTTTCCCTGCCAGCGGCCGATATCGCGAAACGCCCACCAGTCGGGTTTCTCGTCGGCGAGGGCCGCCCGGAACGTGCTGAACGCCGACTCCGGCCGGCCATCGATGAGAAACGTCACCCTCCGCTCGGGGCCGCGGGCCTTCATGGGGATGTTGAGATACCGCTTCGTGGCTCCGAACTCGCGCCGTCCGCGGGCCTGCCAGATCGAGTCGAGCTCGTGCACGTCGAGCGCATGGATCGTCGCGGCCCCGCCGCGGGCCTCGACGGCGAGCGACCGGTCGAGCGCCCGGGGCTGGAACGGCAGCGGCACGTAGCACAGGCCGTCGGCCGCGAAGACTTCGATCCCGGTGCGATCGCAGAAGACGGTCAGCCGCAGCCGCCCGTCGATGAGCGGAGCCGGCGCCCGCAGCCCGCTGATTGCGAGCTCCTGCTTGGCCACGTCGTAGGTGATCATCGCCCCACGGACCGTGAACACGATCTCCTGCGCGGCCCCGGGGTCGATCTCGGCGCGGAGTTCGACGAGTTCGGTCGCACCGCCTTCCAGCGGGTTCGGCCCGCCGGGGGCGAGGGTCGAGCCGCCGAGCCGTCGCGACGACACCCGCAATCGCTCCACTTCCTTCGCGGGTGCGAACGTGAGCCGCGGGCCGGCGGCGGTCGATTTCAGCCCCAGTTCGAGCGGCAACGACATGCTCTGGTTGAACGGCATCCCCTTCGTCTCGGTCTGCCACCAGCCGATCATGATCCGCCGCCCGTCGGGCACGTCGTTGAACGACTGCGGCGCATAAAACCCCCTGCCGCGGTGGCCCGGGAGCCGCGTTGCCTCGGCCGTGAACGTACTGCCGTCGAACGTGCCCACGGCGTATTCGGTGCTCGCGCCGAGCAAAACCCACTTCTTCCGTGTGGGATCGCCATCCACGGCCAGTTCGAAGAAGTCGGGGCACTCGTAGAGATAGTTGGTTCCCTTGACGCCCTCGGTGGCGCTCGCCGGCGTCCAGTCGCGGAGGTTCGGCGACGTGAAAAACTCCATCGTTCGTTGCTGCTCCGGCCGCTCCACGTAGAGCACCATCACCCAGCGCTGCGTGGGCTCGTGCCAAAACACCTTCGGGTCGCGGTTGCCCGGCGTGATCTGGCCGACGGCGGGGTTGGCGGCGTATTTCGTGAACGTGCGGCCGTCGGTGCTGTAGGCGATGCACTGCACGGTCGGGTTGCCCGCGGCTGTGTAGAAGAGCACGAGCGGCGGGTTGTCGGCGGTGCCGAAGCCGCTCGTGTTGGCATGGTCCACCACCGCGCTGCCGCTGAACATCGGCCCGAAGTCGTCGGGGAAGAGCACGTCGCCGAGTTCCTCCCAGTGGACGAGATCGCGGCTCACGGCATGGCCCCAGTGCATGTTGCCCCAGGCCCAGCCGTAGGGATTGTGCTGGAAGAAGAGGTGCCATTCGCCCTTGTAAAACACGCAGCCGTTGGGGTCGTTGTTCCAGCCGCGGCGGGGCGAGAAGTGAAACTGCCCGCGGAGCGGCTCGCGATAGAGGTCGTCGCCCCCCTTGATCGAGTCGGTCTGCTCG
>RFPF01000129.1 GCA_009926295.1 Planctomycetia bacterium | reverse complement strand
GGTCGCGAGCTCGCGACCGTCGAAGCCCGAATGAAGGTGCTCGAGTTCGTGCGCGAAGGCATCCTCGACATGCCGCGCGACGTCCGACGACCGCGTGCCGAGCGTCCCCACGCGGCGTTCGGCGCCCGGACTGAGCCGCTCGGTCGCGGGCGCATCCGGTGCCGCGCCGACTGCGACGGCACGGCCCGCGGCGGGCCGCCGGGCGGCGGGTGGCGGCTGCAGTGGAGGTGGCTGCCGGGATCCGGGCCGAGGCAGCGCAGCCCGCGGCGGCTCGCCGGTCACCTGCCGCAGGAACAGATCGATCTGCTTCTCCAGTTCGACCCGTGGATCGGCCCCGCGCGGCGCGGGCGGGGGTGGAGCGGGCATCCGGATCACCGGCGGCCTCGCCGGGCCGCCGGCCAGCCTCCGGAACACCGCGAACACCTGCGACAGGATCCAGAACCCCACGAACAGGATCGGAAGGATCGCCTCCAGCCAGTCGAAGCCGGCGGCAAGCAGGGCCGGCGGCGGGAGCGCGGCGACGACGCTCATGTGGCGACGGCCGACGGCACGGTGCCCGCGGCGATGGTGCGACGCATGTCGGTGTCGGCCTGCAGGTTCCGCAGCTTGTAGTAGTCGAGGATGCCCAGGCTGCCGCCGGCGAGCGAGTCGGCGATCGCCCTGGGAACCTCGGCCTCCGCCTCGACGAGTGCGGCCCGGCTCTCCTCGATGCCGGCGACCATCTCCTGCTCCTTGGCCACGGCCATCGCCCGGCGGCCCTCGGCATTCGCCCGGGCCACGCGGGTGTCTGCCTCGGCCTGGTCGGCCTGCAGCCGGGCGCCGATGTTGGCGCCGACGTCGATGTCGGCGATGTCGATCGAGACGATCTCGAAGGCCGTGTTGGCGTCGAGTCGCCTTGCCAGCACGGTCTTCGAGATCACGTCGGGGTTCTCGAGGACGTCGCTGTGCCTCTCGGCCGAGCCGATCGCCGACACGATGCCTTCGCCCACCCGCGCGACGATGGTCTCCTCGGTGGCTCCGCCGATCAGCTGGTTCAGGTTCGTGCGCACCGTGACGCGGGCACGCACCTTGAGCTGGATGCCGTTCTTCGCGACAGCGTCGAGCGACTCGCGACCGCTGTTCTTTCCGGGGCAGTCGATCACCTTCGGATAGACGCTCGTCTGCACCGCCTCGCGCACGTCCCGACCCGCGAGGTCGATCGCAGTGGCGAGCTTCCAGTCGAGTTCCTTGATCTTCGCCTTGTTGGCAGCGACGAGCGCCTGCACGACCAGCGGCACCCGGCCGCCGGCGAGGTAGTGGGCCTCGAGCGCCTGCCTCGTGAGTCCCGCCGCATCCCCGAGCCCCGCCTGCACCGCCATGATCTTGCTGCGCACGATGACCGTGGGGTTCACCTTGCGAAAACTCATGGCCACGAGGTCGAACAGGCCGATCCCGGCGCTCGACGCGTACGACTGCAGCCAGAGCCGGAGGTAGCCGGCCAGCATGCCGAACACGACGACCATGGCGAGGATGCCGAGGCCGAGAAGGATCAACGTGGGCATGGGGCCGCTCCCGGGGACGAGGAACACCGGCGGAATACCCCAAGACTTGTTCCGCGGCGGGGCCACGTCAAGTTCACGGGGGGTCGAGCTGCTCGAATTCGAAGGTTTCGAGGGTCGGCGAGAGCCCCGCGGCGGCGGCGCGGATTTCCGGGTCCGGTCGCGCCGGTCGTGCGGTCTCCGCCCCCTGCCGGCCTGCCGGCGCCACCACCAGGTCGCGACCCTGAACGCCGACGGCCTCGACGGCCGACCCCATCGCGACCGGTCCGCCCTCGCTGACCGCCTCGAACCGCACGCCGTCGATCTCAACCACGCCCCACGGAAGCATCTCGCTCACGACCCGGCCGCCCCGGCCGACGAGCTTCTCGAGTTCGCGCCGCCGGGCGGCCGCGGGGGCGACGTCTCCCGGCTCGGGCGGCGGCGGCAACACCCGGCGACCGAGCGGCGTCTCGGGGAACCAGCGGAACGCGAGGCCGAGCACTGCCGGCACGATGAGCGTGGCCGACGCCAGCGCGACGAACCCCGCCGTCGACCCCATTTCGAGGAACGCCGTCGCGATCGCCGCGACGATCGCGGTGAGGCTCAGGAACCCGAGGATTCCACCGGAGGGCAGGAACACCTCGAGGACCATCACGACCAGGCCCACGACGAGGAGCGCAACCACCCACAGGATCGCCGTCATCGGTCACCCATCCCGGCGTCCGCGGCCCGCACCACGATCCGCCCGCCGCGCACGTCCACGACCCGCACCGCCACGCCCGGCTCGACGAGCTGCCCGTCGGTGGTGACATCGTGCATTCGGCCTTCGATCCGCGCCTTGCCCGCAGGCACCAGTCGAGTGGTTGCGACTCCGTCGCGACCGACGAGGTCGGCGAACGGCTCGTCGTCATCGATGTCGGCGGCGGTCGGTGGCTCGAGCAGGACGTGCCGGAGCACCGGCGCCCGCGGCAGCCAGCGGCGCACGAGGACGCCGACCAACGCGACACCGACCGCCGCGCCGAGGATGCCGAGAAGCGACCACTGCAGCTGTCGGATCTGGTAGTCGTTCGTAGGCAGCACGAACGACTGGCTCGCGAGCACCAGTGACGCGATGACCAGCAGTCCGCCGCCCAGGCCCAGCACACCGAACCCGGGCAGCACGAAGATCTCCGCGGCGACGCAGAAGATCCCCGCGAGGAAGAGCATCACCTCCAGCCAACCGCTCGTGCCGTGCAGGTATTGGCTCCAGAAGTAGACGATGAACGCGACCATCGCCACGAATCCGCCGAACCCGACGCCCGGGGTGTGCATCTCGATGTAGAGCGCCGCTCCGCCGATCAATAGCAGCAGCCAGGCGACGCCGGGGCTGGCCAGCGCGTCGAGCAGGCGGTCGGCCCAGCCCGGCTCACGCACCGCGATGTCGGCCGGCAGGCCGTAGGTCGCGACGAGTTCCGGGAAGCCCGTGACGGTGTGCGTCGCGAGCCCCAGCTCTTCCGCCGCCCGACCGGTCAACTCGATCGGCCCGACGCCGACGTCGTCCCCGACCTTCCAGGTGTCGCGATCGTCACGGGCGAGGAGTTCGTCGTCGCTGAAATAGTCGACGCGACCGCTCGCCGGCTGCACGGCACGGTGCACGACCATACCGGGCGCCGTCAGGGCCACCGGCAGTGACCACGACCGGCCGCGCTTCCGCGCCACTCCCTCGCGCCACGCGACCGCGAGCGCCTCTGATCGCCTCGGGTCCAGCGTGGCGGCGCCCTCGCCGCCAAGAGTGGCGTTCGGGTGAACCGCCAGTTCGTCGCACGCCAGGGCGACCAGCGCCGCATCGGCCCGTGCCTCACGAGGCACGTGTGCGACCGTGCGCACGCGGGCGGGATCGAGCCCGGCAAGCCACGTCGCGAGCACGAGGCTCTGTTCCGGCGCACCGCCGGGACTGTCGACGCGAAGGCACACGAAGTTCGCGCCGCCCGCGACGGCCTCGTCGATCTGACGCTTCGCCCGGGAGACGGCATCGGCGGTGATCGGTCCGGCAAGGACGACCTGCACGGCGTTCCAGCCGCCGGCGGCGGGGTCTGCCGCGAGATCCCGCTCGTCGACGCCGAGGCCGCGGGCGACTTCGGCGGGCGTGCCGGCGAGCAGCCGGACGATTCCCAGAGTGCGTGCGCGGCGGCCCGCGAGCGTCAGCGGAACCGGCCCCAGCTCGTCGACGGCGAGCACGGCGGATTCCCGCCTCACGCCCTCGAGCTCGCGCTCCTCCACGATCCGCTCACCGGCGTCGGTGGCGACCTGCACCACCCTCGCGGCCGGGTCCAGCAGCGCCAGCGCCAAGGCCGGAGGAACGGTCCTTCGCCGCGACGCCACCTGCTTGTAGGCGGCTCGCATCGCGTCGTCGACGGCCGGCTCCTCGGCGTTCGCCGGCCCCAGCACGGCATCCGCCGGCATGACGATCTCCTCGCACGCGAGGGCCACGAGGAGGGCGTGCCCGCGAACCCCTTCCGGGAGAAACGCCACCGTCTTCACGCCTGCCAGCCGATCGTCGCCCAGAAATCTCGCCAGCTCGAGGGCGCGCCCGAAATCGCTCGGCAACACGCCGTCCTCGTCACCCTGGCGAAACTCCAGCACCAGTACACCGCGATCCGCGCCACGATCCACGGTGGGGCCGCGCAGGGCCTCGAGCTTGCGCAGGATCGCCGTCTTGATCTGCGTGTCTCGCGTGCCCGTGAGCGGCAGCCGCACGACGACCGCTCCGGCCGGTGCCCGTCGCTCCTCCTCGGCAGGCACGCCGCCGGCGAGCACGAGCATCGCGCCAACCGCGGCGGCGAGCGCGCGGATCGAGCGGGAGAAAAGCCGGGGCGAAGGCATGATTCGCATTCTAAAACCGCGCGGTGGCGAGTCAAAAACCGCCCGCTGCTATACTGCCGCAGATGCACATGCCCGCCGCCGGTCCGGACCTCACCGCCCGCCTCGTCGACCTCGTCGTCCGCAAGGCTTTGAAGCGCGGCACGTTCCGGCTGGCTTCCGGCCGCGAGGCGAGTTTCTACCTCGACGCGAAGCAGGTGGTGCTCGACGCGGAGGGCTCCATGCTCGTCGGCCGGGCGATCCTCGAGCGGCTCGACTCGCTCCCCCGCTTTCCCGACGCCGTCGGCGGCATGTCGATCGGCGCCGATCCGATCACCAGCGCCGTCGTCACGATGGCGGGCGTCGCGGGCCGTCCCCTGAAGGGCTTCATGATCCGCAAGGAGCCGAAGGACCATGGCACCAAGCGGTACGTCGAGGGGCCCGTCGAGGCTGGCCAGCACGTCGTGATCGTCGAGGACGTGACGACGACCGGCGGCTCGTCACTCACGGCGATCGAGCGGGCACGCGAGTTCGGCCTCGTGGTGGATCGCGTCGTGACGGTGATCGACAGGCTCGCCGGCGCCGAGGAGGCCTTCGCCGCCCGGGGCATCCCCCTGGAATCGCTCGTGACGATCCGCGATCTCGGCATCGAGCCTGACGCCGCCTGACCGCGTCGCTTGCCCCGGCCCGTGGGCCGGGCGTAGTCTTTCCACAGGTGTTCGACCCGGATCGGTCCGCCTTCGGGAATTCGTCATGCCCCCGGGCTCGCTGCGCCCGCGCCGTTCCCCTCTCATGCCGACGCTCGTCGCCGCGGGACTCGGGCTCGGACAGGCCTCCGGACTGGCCGCCGCCACCGACACGGGGGCGACCGACCGCATCGCCGCGCTCATCACCGCTCTCGGTGACGAGGACTACCATCGCCGCGAGGCCGCGGCGGCCGAACTCAAGTCGCTCGGGCCGGGAGCGATCGACGCGCTTCTGGCCGCCGCCGAGACCGACGGCGACCTCGAGGTCGCCCTGCGCGCCCGCTGGCTCGTGGAGGCCATTCCCCTCGACGCGCCGCACGATCCCCCGGAGGTCGCGAAACTGCTCGCCCGATTCA
Source organism: Planctomycetia bacterium (assembly GCA_009926295.1). Lineage (GTDB taxonomy): Bacteria > Planctomycetota > Planctomycetia > Pirellulales > UBA1268 > RGVT01. The sequence continues at coordinate 2,704 of RFPF01000129.1, read as the reverse complement.
AGCGGCGCGAGTTCCCCGAGCGCGTGCAGGCGATGCACCGCCTGCTCAGGGTCGACGGCGACGCGGGCATCGAGCCGCTGGCCCGCGTCGTGCGGCTCGATCCTTCGACGGCGGGTTCACGGGTGGCCGCAGCGCTCCTGGCACGGGAGTGGCGCGACGACGATCCCGACTGGCCGCACGTCCGCCGCCGCATCGAGTCCGGACTCGGCCCGAGCACGCGTCCATCCGCCAGATTCCTGTCATCGCTCGTGGCGTTTTCAGGAACCCGCGATCAGTCCGACCGGGCCGCCGCCCTCGCCACCGCCGCGGAAGCCCTCGGCGACCTGCGATCGGCCACGTCGGACGATGCCGACGCCGGGAACTTCGACGAGCAGGACGAGCGGGTGGTCGTCGGCCACACCGGCCTCATCTTCGAACGCTGCCACGTGCGGATGCTCGCGGCAGCAGGCCGCCGCGACGCGGCCGTCACCGCCGCCGCCGCCCTGATCACCGCGAGCCTCGCGTCGATCCGCGATCCCGACGACGACGCCACCGACTGCGTCGACGCGATCGCGTGGGCCGTGGAAGCCGGCCTGCCCGAGGCCGTCGAGGCGATTCTCGCCGAGCGGTCCTTCGCCACCGGCAGGCCGGTGGTGAACGCCGCCATCGCCCACGCGGAGCGGGCCCGCGGACGCGAGGCCGCGGCGGCGGCACGGTTCACCGCCACGCTCGAGCCGGGCGCGAAGTCGCAGTTCATCGACCGCCTTCAGGCCGCGATCCTCCTCGCCCGATGGGGCCGCGTCGACTGGGCCGTGCAGTGCTACGACTCCCTGCTCGCCGCCGAGTCCGGCGGTGCCGAAGCGGCCCTCGCGGCGATCATGTACTCCGAGTTCCTCCACGATCTCGGCCGTGACCGCGAGGCGGCCGACTGCCTGCGGCGGATTTTTCCGGCGGACGACGGCAACGACGGCCGTGTTCCGGCGCTCGAGCAGCTCGGCCGGGATCCGCGGACCATCAGGTCGCGGATGCACTTCTTCGACAGCTGCGCCCGCGCCGCAGCCGGCGATGCGGCCGGATGCCGCGAAGTCCTCGAACGCGCCCTGGCGGCTTACCCCAAGGACGTCGACGCGTTGATCGCGATCTACGCGTTCCCCGACAACACCCCCGAGCAGCGATCCGACGCCGTGCGGAGGATTCGCCTGGCGCTGGCGAGGATCGAGGAGGAAATCCAGGCCGTCCCCGACCCCGCAAACGAATACAACGAATATGCCTGGCTGGTCGCCAACACCGAGGGCGACCTTGAGAAGGCCGTCCGCTATTCCAAGTTGTCGCTCGTGAAGTCGTTCGACAACTCGAGCTATCTCGACACGCTCGCCCACTGCCACGCCGCCGCGGGCCGCTACGATGTCGCCGTCCGCACTCAACGCCTGGCGAGGCGCAACGAGCCCCACAATCGCACGATCCAGCGGAACCTCGCCCGGTTCGAGAAGCTCGCCCAGTAGCCGGGCGGCGGAACCGTCGTTCGGACCCATGCAGCACGTCCAACTGCCCGACACGCGTCTCGCGGTCCACGCCCGTGGGAGCGGCATGCCGCTCGTGCTGCTCCACGGATTTCCCTTCGACCACTCGATGTGGCGGGGGCAGGATCCGCTGGCGGACGAGGTGCGGCTCATCGTTCCCGACCAGCGGGGATTCGGCGCGAGCGCGGGAACCACGCCGGAGAGCATCGCACAGCTGGCCGACGACGTCGTCGCGCTGCTCGACGGCCTGCACGTGACCGAGCCCGCGGTCGTTTGCGGACTCTCGATGGGCGGCTACGTGGCCGAGCACGTGGCGGTGCGCCACCCCGCTCGCGTGCGTGCGCTCGTGCTCGTCGACACGAAACTGGAGGCCGACACGCCCGAGGCCCGGGCCGCCCGCGCGAAGCTCGCCGCGACGGTCGCCCGCGTCGGCCAGGAGGCGCTGGCTGAGGCGATGATCCCGAATCTCCTCGCGCGATCGGACGCGGCGCGGGCGAACCCGGCGCGGACGACCCTCGAGGCGGAGCTGGATCGCATGATCCGATCCGCGCCGGTGGCGACGATCACCGCGGCCCTCGCGGCGCTCGCCGCACGGCCCGACATGGTCGAGCCGATGCGGGCGGTCGCGGTGCCGGTGCTGCTGGTCGTCGGAGCGGAGGACTCGATCACGCCCCCCGACTGCATGGAACGTGCCGAGCGGGTGTTCCAGCAGCCGCGGCTGCTGGTGATGCCCGCCTGCGGGCACATGGCGCCTCTGGAGGATCCAGCCACGTTCAACGCGGCGGTCCTGGCGTTTCTCCGCGAGGTGGCGGCCCACGCCGGGGATCGAACGGTGGTCGGTCGTTGAAGCGGGGCCCCTCGGGAGGCGCACCCTCCGGAGGCGGACCTTCAGGGGGCGGGCCCGGCGGCGGACCACCCCGGAATCCACCTCCGTCTCGAAACGCGCCGCCGCGGCCGCCCGGCCAGATGCGGGCGTAGCGATCGAGCCATTCGAGCCGTTCGGATGCGCCGAGATCGATCACGCTGCGCCGCTCGGCCGGATCGCGGGTGGCGAGCCACTGGTGCCAGAGGCGGGCGGCATCGAGAAGCTCGTCGCGATCCGGCCCGGTGCCTTCACGACCGCCGAGGACGCGGGCGAGCTGCACAAGCTCCCGTCTCTGGGCCGACGAGAGCCGCTGAAACTCGGCGGCGGCGTCGAAGATTCG
>RFPF01000128.1 GCA_009926295.1 Planctomycetia bacterium | reverse complement strand
CCTCGATTTTCTTCTCGGTGCCCGAGATCTCGACGATCACGCTGTCCGCGGCCACGTCGACGATCCGTCCCCGGAAGATCGCAGCCAACTCCCGCACCTCGGTGCGGGCCTGACCTGCCGTCGCCGCCACCTTGATGAGCGCGAGGTCGCGTTCGACGTAATTCCTGGCGCTGATGTCATCGACCCTGACCACCGTGACGATCTTCTCGAGCTGGCGGCGCACCTGGTCGAGCACCCGGTCGTCTCCGCGGAGCACGAAGGTCATTCGCGAGAACCCGGGGTCCTCCGTCTCGCCGACCGCGAGGCTGTCGATGTTGTAGCCGCGGGAGGCGAGCATGCCGGACACGTGGGCCAGAACGCCCGGCACGTTCTGGACGGTGGCGGAGAGGACGTGTCGCATGGGGGCAGGCCCGGGGGTGACGGTACCGACTCGGAACGCTGGAAAGCGGCGAACCCGCGAGTCTAGTTGCGGCCGCGCGGCCGATTCAAGCGGCTCCGGGGCGCCAGGCGGACCCGCGGGGCCGGATCCGGGACCGGGTTTGACGGCTGGGCCGGGGATGCCGGTCGTGCGTTGACAGGGCCCGAAAAAAGCCGATAGTTTGCGGTGCTCGTGTCCATCCGGTCCCATTCCCCCCGAGAGCGAACAGAAGCGTGTCGAACGTCCTGGCCCAAGAACTGATAGAAGCAGGCGTCCACTTCGGCCACCGCGCCAGCCGGTGGAACCCGAAGATGAAGCCGTACATCCACGGCCGCAAGAACCTCATCCACATCATCGACGTCCGCGAGACGATCCGCGGCCTGCTGCGGGCGCGCAAGTATCTCAAGCAGGTGGCGGCCTCCGGCAGCCTGGTCCTGTTCGTGGGCACGAAGCGGCAGGGGGCCGAGGCCGTCGCCCGCGAGGCCGGCCGCTGCGGCATGCCGTACGTCAGCGATCGCTGGCTCGGTGGCACGCTCACCAACTTCCGCACGATCCGCAACCGGCTCGCGCGGCTGGAGGAACTCGAGAAGCTGATGCCCTCGGAGGAGTTCGGCGCGTATTCCAAGAAGATGCAGTCGTCGCTCCGCCGCGAGTTCCGCAAGATGGAGCGGAACCTCGGCGGCATCCGCACGCTCGCCCGGCTGCCCGAGTGCCTCGTGGTGTTCGATCCCAAGAAGGAGAAGAATGCCGTCAACGAGGCCCGCAAGATGGGCATCACGACGGTGGCTTTGATCGACACCGACTGCGATCCCGACCTCGTGGATCTGCCGATCCCGGGCAACGACGACTCCATCCGCTCGATCGAACTCGTCGCCGGCCGTCTCGCCGACGCGGTGCTCGAGGGCAAGTCGCAGGTGGCGGCGGAGGCGCAAGTCGCCGCCGAGGGTGCCGACGGGGGCGAGGCAAAGGCCGGCCCCAAGCCCCGCTCCGCCAAGCGTGCCGTTCCCAAGCCTCCCAAGGTCTGATCGCCCCGCATCACGGCGTCGGGTCGGGCGCACCACCAGGAGTGACGACATGGCTGAGATTACTGCGGCTGCGGTGATGGCCCTCCGTGACAAGACGGGCCTCCCGATGATGGAGTGCAAGAAGGCCCTGCAGGAATGCGGCGGCAACACGGACCAGGCCGTCGAATGGCTCCGAAAGCAGGGGATCAAGACGCAGGCTCTCCGGGCCGACCGCGAGATGTCCACCGGCCGTCTCGCCGTCCACGTCGATCCCGCCAAGGGGGTCGGCGCGATGATCGAACTCAAGTGCGAAAGCGCCCCGGTGGCCGGCAGCCCCGACTTCAAGGACCTCGCCAACGACATCGCCAAGACGCTCGCGCTCGGCCCCGGCGCGAAAAGCCCCGAGGATCTCCTCGCCCAGAAGAGCCAGATGCATCCCGACAAGACGCTCGGCGAACTGAAAGACGACCTCTTCAATCGGATGCGGGAGGTGTTCGACCTGTCGCGTATCTGTCGGATCGATGCGCCGTGCGGTGGCTACGCCCACCACGACGGCTCGAAGGCCGCGCTGGTCGAGGTGAGCGGAAAGACGACGTCGCCGGAGGCTGCCACCGCCGCCAAGGAGATCGCTATGCACGTCGTCGCCCTGGCCCCGAAGGCGGTCACGAAGGAGGAACTCGATCCGGCCGTCGTGGAGAAGGAGCGGGAAATCCTCACCGAGGCGGCCCGCGGAGAGGGAAAGCCCGAGAACATCATCGCCAAGATGATCGAGGGGCGGCTGCGGAACTTCTTCAGCCAGTGCGTGCTCCTCGAGCAGCCGTTCGTGAAGGACGACAAGCAGTCGGTCGGCCAGGTCGCCAAGGCGGCCGGGATCGACGTCAAACGCATGGAAAACTGGAAGCTCGGTGGCTGAGCCGTCGATGGACGCCGCGCCCTATGCCCGAGTGCTGCTGAAACTCTCCGGCGAGAGTTTCGCCCGGCCCGGCGAGCGCGGCATCTCGATGGAGGAGGTTCTCCACGTCGCCCGGCAGACCTGTCAGGCCGCGGCCCGCGGCGTGCAGTTGGCGATCGTTATCGGCGGTGGCAACATCCTGCGGGGCGGCTCGTTCACGGCCGGAAACACGGGGGTGCAGCAGGCGACCGCCCATTACATGGGAATGCTCGCCACCGTGATCAACGGCCTCGCCCTGCAGGACGCGCTCGAGACCCTCGGGGCGCAGACCCGTCTCATGACCGCCATCCGCATGGACGGCGTCGCCGAGCCCTACATTCGTCGGCGGGCGCGGCGGCACCTCGAGAAGGGCCGGGTCGTCATCCTCGCGGCCGGCACGGGCAGCCCGTTCGTGACGACCGACACGGCCGCGGCCCAGCGGGCGCTCGAACTCGAGGCCGACATCCTCCTCAAGGCCACGCGGGTGGACGGCGTCTATTCGGACGATCCCGAGAAGAATCCGCACGCAATTCTTTACCGCGACCTCACCTACCAGCAGATGCGCGAGCAGAACCTGCGCGTCATGGATGCGACCGCCATATCGCAGTGCATGGAACACGCGATGCCGATCCTCGTGTTCAACTACCGCAAGGAGGGGAACATCGAGCGGGCCGTGGCGGGCGAGCGGGTGGGCACGCTCGTCAGCGGCCGTCGGGAGTGAAAAAGGCCTGAAACTGGGGCTGCCGATCGCTTGACGCGACCGCGGTCCGATTGGAAAATCAGGTGCGTTGCATGTCCTGCCCGGCACCCCACACCAACGAGGGCATTCCCATGCGAGCAACGCGAGGCATCGCCGCCCGGCTTCGTCGCGGTTTCACCCTGGTCGAGCTGCTGGTGGTGATCGCCATCATCGGCGTCCTCGTGGGACTCCTGCTCCCGGCCGTGCAGGCCGCCCGTGAGTCGGCCCGTCGGAACGCCTGCACGAACAATCTCAAGCAGGTGGGCCTGGCCGTGGCCAACCACGAGGGCGTGAAGAAGGTCTTTCCCAAGGGCCGCGACACGCGGAGCCCGGGCGGCAGCCCGGAGGGCGACCCGCCGCGGCTCCGCGAGGCCTACTCATGGGCCTTCCGGGTGCTCCCCTTCATGGAGCAGCAATCGATCTTCGACGCCTACGTGCCGTCCGCGCCGGTGTACGACCCGGCCAACGCGCGGGCCATGCGGACTCCGGTGGCGGGGTACTACTGCCCGAGCCGTCGGGCGCCAGCAGCCGATCGCAACTTCGACAACAACAACGGCTCGCCCCCGAGCGGTGGCATCGGAGTGGCCGCGGGTGGCGATTACGCCGCCAACGCCGGCGCCTACTACACCTACGCCTCGACCGACTCGTGCGATCCGAACATCGCCTCGGATCCGCGGAACGGGCCGCTCTATGCCGGTCCGATCCACACATTTTCGCGGATCAGGGCGGCGCAGGTGACCGACGGACTGAGCAAGACGTTCGGCATCGGCGAGCGGCACATTCCGCCAGTCCAGTCCTCGTGGGCCGCCGACATGGCCCACTACAACCAGGGCGACACGGCGTTCTTCGCCGCCGACACTCCCAATACGCAGTTCCGCGACACGCTCCGCGGGATCGCGTCCGCGCCCGACGACACGAGCAGTCGCAAGTTCGGCAGCCGTCATCCCGGGGTAACGAACTTCGCGTTCCTCGACGGCCACGTCGAGGCGATCGCCAACGAGACCGACTCCGACGTCCTCCGCTGGTACTGCACGATCTCCGACGGCAACGATCCCACGGCGCCGCCCGACGACAGCGGCAGCGGCACATGACGCGCGGCGCCGGACAGAACGGCCGCCGGGCCACCGGGCCGCAGGGGGCTTCCAGGGGCATGGGAAGGGCGCTTGCCGCCGTTGCGGGAGTGGCCGTCATCGGCCTCCTCGGCTGGTGGTGGCTCTCGGACGGCGAAGATCTCGTCGACGAAACGCTCGTGCTGGAGCGGCGACTGCTCGACGGCGACGCGACGGGCCGGGATGGCAGGCGGACCGTCGACGCGATCATCCGCAACGTCGACCGCATGAGCCCCGACGAGGTCCGGGAGGTGCAGCGGACGCTGGAGACGGAGTGGCGCGAGGCGCGCGACGAGGACGTGGAAGCCTACTTTGCCGCCCAGCCGGACGAGAGGCGGTCGATCCTCGACCGGAGCATCGACCGCACGCTGGTCTACAAGGAACTCCGCTTCGCCGTCAATCCGCGCGCGCGGGGCTTCGAGGGACGCCGGCCGCGCAAGCCGCGGGCGCCGGCGAAGGACGCGGCGGCCGCCGGCCCCGGCGACGCAGCCCAACGGCAGCTGCTCGAACGCTATGATGAGGCCCTCCGGCAGCGGGCCCGCGAACGCAAGATCGAACTGCCGGCCTGGCAGTAGTCGCGGACCCGCGACGCGTCCGGCAGCGTCCTCGAGGAGCGGTTCGTGACCCCTTCGAACCATGATCATCGCCACTACGCGTGGCCGCTGATCATGTGCCTGTGCGGCGTCGACTACTTCAGCACGCTCGGCTACCAGCCGTCGATCGCGTTCGAGGGGGCGGGAACGCTCGCCCCGCTGGCCACGCTCGTGCTGGTGCTCGTGACGCTTTTCGGGGCCCTGCCGATCTATCGGCATGTCGCCGGCGAGACACCCGATGGCGTCGGCTCGATCGGGATGATCGAGCGGATGTTCCGGGGCTGGGGGGCGAAACTCGTCGTCCTCGTCCTGATCGGCTTCGCGGCCACCGACTTCGTGATCACGAAAACGCTCTCGGCGGCCGATGCCGCGGCCCACCTCATCTCCAACCCGCTCTACGCGGCCCACGTGCCGGGCTGGATGCAGGGGCAGATGGCGGTCACGATGTTCCTCCTCGTGATGCTCGGGGCGATGTTCCTGAAGGGATACGGCGAGGTCGTGGGGCTCGCCACGGTGCTCGTGATCGCCTTCCTCGGGCTCTCGTTCGTGGTGGTCGTCGCCGGGCTCTTCTATCTCGTCGGCCATCCCACGCTCCTGCCCGACTGGTTGGGCGAGATCACGGCGGGCCGCTACCACCTCGCCGACGCTCCACTTTCAGGCAACGGGCCGCTCGTGGCGATGGGGATCGCCCTGCTCGTCTTCCCGAAACTCGCGCTCGGTCTCTCGGGATTCGAGACCGGCGTGCTCCACATCCAGCTCGTCAAGGGAACGGACGCCGACCCGGGTGACGCGGCGGCCCGGATCGCCAACACGAAGAGGCTCCTGCTCGTGGCGGCCCTGATCATGTCGTTCTTCCTGATCGGGTCGTCGCTCGTCACCGGCACCAACACGCTCATTCCGGCCGAGGAGCTCCGGCTCGAACCGGTGAAGGGGAAGGCGATGGACCGCGCCCTCGCGTATATCGCCCACGGCGAGAGCCCGCACCCCATTTGCCCGCTCTTCGGCCGCGTGTTCGGCACAGCCTACGACGTGAGCACGATCCTCATCCTCTGGTTCGCCGGGGCGTCGGCGATGGGCGGCCTCCTGAACATGGTCCCCCGCTATCTCCCGCGCTACGGCATGGCTCCGGAGTGGGCGGGGGCGTATCGGCCGCTCGTGATCGCCTTCACGGTGATCAACCTGCTCGTCACGCTCGCCTTCCGGGCCGACGTCTCCGCCCAGGGCGGCGCCTATGCCACCGGAGTGCTCGTGCTCATGACGAGCGCCTGCATCGCTTCGTTCCTCCACGAGTTGCGGCGGAAGCCCGCACCCCACCATGCCCTGGCCCTCCAGGCCCAGCGGCTCGGGTTCGGCATCATCACGCTGGTCTTCCTCTACACCACGATCGCCAACATCCGGGAGCGGCCCGACGGCATCATCATCGCCTCGATCTTCATCGGCGCCGTGATGGCGATCTCGTTCACGTCGCGGTTTTTCCGCAGCGACGAACTGCGGCTCAAGGAGTTCCGCTTCGCCGACGACGCAGACCGCATGCTCTGGACCGACATCCTGGTGGAAGGCGCCTTCCGAGTGCTCGTGCCGCATCGCCCCGGGAGCCGGTCACTCGCCGACAAGGAGGCCGAGATCAGGCGCAAGCACCGGATCCCGGAGACCGTGCCGCTCGTGTTCCTGGAGGTGCACTACGGCGACGTGAGCGAGTTCCAAAACGCCCCGATCATCTCCGCCCGCCAGGAGGGGACACGGTTCGTCATCGTGGCGAATGACGTCGTCTCCGTGTCGCACACGATCGCGCAGGTGGCGATGGAGATGACGAAGGGCGGCGCGCCGCTCGACATCATCTTCGGCTGGAGCAAGGGGGGTAGCCTCAAGCTCGCGCTCGACTACGTGCTCTTCGGGCAGGGCGACATTCCCAATCGCGTGGTCGATCTGCTCGACAAGGCGATTCCCGACCCCGACAGGCGGCCGACGGTGATCGTGGGCTAGCGTGCTTGCCGCCGGCGAGGTGCTCCTGCAAGAATCGGTGCCGATCCGGTTCACCAACCCGTGGAGTGCCACGATGCCCGCCGACGACATCCTGCTCGACGCCGAGGAACGCATGGAAAAGGCCGTGGACGTGTTTCGCCACGCGCTCACCGGCATCCGCACCGGCCGGGCGAATCCCGGCCTCGTCGATTCCCTGCGGGTGGAGGTCTACGGCTCGCCGACTCCGATCAAGGCGCTGGCGAGCGTCGGGGCGCCGGAGCCCAACCAGATCGTCGTGCGGCCCTTCGATCCCGGCACGCTCAAGGACATCGAGAAGGCGATCCAGGCCGCCGATCTTGGCCTGAACCCGCAGAGCGACGGCCGGCTCATCCGGATCACGATCCCGGCGCTCTCCACGGACGTCCGCAAGAAGATGACCGCCCGCATCAAGGAACTCGCCGAGGAGGCCCGTGTGGCGATCCGCAACGTCCGCCGAGACGGCAACAAGGCGGCCGACACCGAGCAGGAGGAAGGCTCGCTCACCGAGGACGAGTGCGGTCTCGCCAAGGAGAAGGTTCAGGCGCTCACGAAGGACTACGAGGCGAAGGTGGGCGACCTCGCCAGGGCCAAGGAAGCCGAGGTCATGGAGCAGTAGCATGCCGCCAGAGTCGGCGATCGACGTGGCGGGGCTGGTCAAGCACTACCACGCCAGCGACGGCAGCGTCGTGCGGGCGGTGAACGGCGTATCGTTCACGGTGCAGGAGGGGGAGATGGTCGGGCTCCTCGGCGCCAACGGGGCCGGCAAGACGACGACGCTGCGGATGCTCGGAACACTCCTCGAGCCCACCGCGGGCACCGCCCGCGTCGCCGGGTGCGACGTGCGGCGGGATCCGGTGGGCGTGCGTCGCCGGATCGGCTACGTGTCCGCGACGACCGGCGTCCCCGACCGGCTCACGCCGCGGGAGATCTTCGCCTCGTTCGGCCGCGTGCACGGCCTGCCGTCCGACACCCTGTCGGACCGCGTGACGACTCTCTTGAAGCAGCTCGACCTCACCCACTGCGCCGACCGCCCCGCCGGACGGCTGTCGTCCGGTCAGCGGCAGCGGGTGTCGTTGGGCAGGGCGCTGGTGCACGATCCGCCGGCGCTCGTGCTCGACGAGCCGACCAACGCTCTCGACGTCGTTGGTGCCCGCGACCTGCTCGTGCTGCTCGCGCAGCTCCGGTCCGAAGGCCACGCCATCCTTCTCTCGACCCACCGCCTGCACGAGATCGAGGCCCGCTGCGACCGGTTCGTGATCATCCACGACGGCAGCGTCGTCGCCGCCGGTACGCGCGATCACCTCGTGGCCGAATGGCTCCCCGGCCGCGACGGCGAACTCGAGGATGCATTTTTCGCAGCCATCGGCCTGCCGGCCGCGGCCCCGGGGCCGCG
>RFPF01000127.1 GCA_009926295.1 Planctomycetia bacterium | reverse complement strand
TGTAGGTGGTGGTGCCGCCCGGCACGTAGGTGGGCGAGCTGTCGTTCTTCGTGATCGCCAGGTCCGCCCGCGGCGCGGCGATGTCGACGTCGGTCGAGGATTGATTGTCGGGGTTCGGGTCGATGACGCCCTCCGGCGGCGTCACCGTCGCGGTGTTCACCAGGTTGCCCGTGGCGGTGGAGAGAATGCTGGCGACGACGGTGTACACCGCCGTGCCGCCCGCCCCGAGGTTGATCAGCTGATCGATGTTGCCCGATCCGCCGGCCGCCCCGCTGCCATTGATGAAGACGGCGCTCCAGGTCGCGGAACCGATCAGGGCGGAGAACGTGTCCTGCACCCGGGCGCCGATCACGTTGCTCAAGCCGGTGTTCGTCACCGTCACGGTGTAGGTCGTCGTCGTACCCGGCGTGTAGAAGGGCGTGCCATCGTCCTTGACGATGCCCAGATCGACCGAGGGATCGATCGTGTCGACGTCGGTGGCCGAGTTGTTGGCGAGGTTGGGATCGGTGGTGCCGGCGGGCGGGGCGATCGTCCCGGTGTTCACGAGGTTGCCGGTGGCCGACGACAGGATGTTCGCCACGATCGTGTAGACCACCCTGCCACCGGCCGTGAGGTTGATCGTCTGGTTGATGCCGCCCGATCCGGTGGTGGTGCCGCTGCCGCCGGTGAACACGGCCGTCCAGCTGGCGCTGCCGATGAGGGGCGAGAGCACGTCGAGCACCTGGGCGCCGATCACGTCGCTCGGGCCGACGTTGGAGATCGTCACCGTGTAGACGGTCGGCTGGCCTGCCAGATACGTGGCCGTGCCGTCGGTCTTGAGGATGGCGAGGTCTGCGACAGGTGCCGGGGTGTCTGTGTCGGTCGAGCTGTTGTTGCCCGGGGTGGGGTCGGAGGTGCCGGCGGGGACGGCCACGGTGGCGGTGTTGACGAGGTTGCCGGTGGCGTTGGAGTTCACGGGCGCGGTGACGGTGAACGTGGCGGTGCCGCCGGGGGCGAGATCGAACAGGGCGTCGATGTTGCCGCTGCCCGCGGCGGGGCCGCCGCCGCCGGAGTCGGTGTAGACGGCCACCCAGGTGGCGCCGGTGATCGACGCGGGGAAGGTGTCGGTGAGGCGGCCACCGGCGAGGAAGCTGGGGCCGTTGTTGGTGACGGTGATCGTGTAGAAGGTGGTGCGTCCCGGGACGTAGGTCGTGGTGCCGTCGGTCTTGAGGATCGAGAGGTCGCAGATGGGTGTGGCGGTGTCGGTGTCGGTGGCGGTGTTGTTGGCGACGATCGGATCGACGGTGCCGACGGGGGGTGCGACGGTCGCGGTGTTGACGAGGCTCGTGGTGGCGAAGGGGCTGACGGTGGCGGTGATCGTGTAGGTCGCGGTGCCCCCCACGGCGAGGTTGATCGTCTCGGCGATGTTGCCCGATCCGCTCGTGGCTCCGCCCGAGCCCGTGCCGGTGATGACGGCCGTCCACGTGGCTCCCGTGATGAGCGGCGAGAAGGTGTCGACGACGGTGGCGCCGGTCACGAAGCTCGGGCCGTTGTTGGTCTGTAGGTGGTGGTGCCGCCCGGCACGTAGGTGGGCGAGCTGTCGTTCTTCGTGATCGCCAGGTCCGCCCGCGGCGCGGCGATGTCGACGTCGGTCGAGGTGTTGTTCGTCAGGTTCGGGTCGGTGCGGTTCGCGGGTGGTGCCACCGTCGCCGTGTTGGTCAGCACCGCCGTCGCGGTGGACGGGATGTTCATGATCACCGTGTAGACCGCGGTGCCCCCCACGCCGAGATTGATCAGCTGGTCGATGGTGCCCGTTCCGGTGGCCGTCCCGCTGCCGTTGGTGAACACGGCCGTCCACGAGGCGCTCGACACGAGCGCCGGGATCGTGTCCTGCACGCGGGCGCCGATGACGGCGTTCGGGCCCACGTTGGTCACGGTGATCGTGTAGGTCTGCGGGGCCCCGGGGGTGTACGTCGTCGTGCCGTCCGTCTTGACGATCGCCAGGTCGGCCAAGCCGCTCACCTCGACCGTGGCCGTGGCCGGGGAGTTGATCGTGGTGTCGAGCGACGTGTCGATCTGCGTGTTGTTGATCAGGCCGATGGCGCTGTCGGTGTAGCTGCCGACGACCGGCGGCAGCAGCCCTTGGAACGTCAGGTCGTTCGCGGGGACCGTGAACAGGCCGGACCAGGTGAGCACGTTGGCCACGATCAGCGGATCGCCGATCGCGACGCCGTTGAACTTTGACGTGCCGGGCTTGTAGGTCTCGGCCGCCGGCACGATCGGCAGCGTGTCGACGAGCTTGTCGACCGTCACGGTCTGGGTGCTCACGTTGGTCAGGCGGAGCGTGAAGTCGACGGTGCCGCCCGTCGCCGGCAGGAGCGTCGGATTGGCGACCTTCGCCAGCGTGGTGGCGTTGACGGTCGGCGGGAGCGGCACGATCGGGGTTTCACCGAAGTTGTGGTGCTTGAAGTTCGTGTTCTTGCCCACGAACTGCGTGGGGCTCGTCGGCACGGACGAACTTGTCATGCCCACGACGCGGAACGTGTAGACGGCGGTGTAGGGGTTTCCGCCCGAGTCCTGCACCAACCCGTTGAAGAGCAGGGCATCCGTCCGCGTCTGCGCATTGGCGCCCGAGGTGATCGAGATGGTGGTCGATTTCAGTTCGTAGACGTCGCACAGCCACGACGCATAGCAGGCCGGCGTGAACGCCGCCTCGTAGGCCGCGTTCACCTGCCCGAGTTGGCCGGTGACCGTGACCGTCACCGTGCCGCCGAGCACCGCCGTGGCCGGCGCGTAGGAGGTGGTGAACACCTTGCTGTCGCTGGCCGTCAGCGTGTTGAGCACGTCGACGAAACTGAAGTTTTGCTGGAGGGCGATCGGCGGCGAACCGATGCTCGGGTCGCTGTTGTAGACGCTGATCCGGTAGCCCTGGGCCGCGTTCGTCGACGTGAGGGCTTGCAGGTAGAAGAACGCCGTGCCCGACGCACCGGCCGCGAGCGGTCCGAGGTGGTAGATGCCGTCCTCCCCGGGGGCGGTCCCGACGACCCCGCCCGTGAAGGTGTCGATCTTCACCCACAGGTCGGCGTCGGGGGTGGCGTCGTTCGTGACCCGGAACGAGGCGTAGTTGCAGGTGGCCACGTCCCCCTGCGTCGTGTCGATGAAGAAGTGGTCGCTGCTGGTGTGCGTGATCGACGAGACCGAGAGCATGTCGCGGCTCTCGAGCCGTTCCGCCCGCAGGGCCCAGCGACGGGCGCCTCCCGCACCGGGTTTCCGCCGACGGGATGTGCATGTGCGGCGACTCTGCAGCAGCGAACCAGGCAGTGATCGCATGGGAGTTTGCTCCGGCGGCGTCCGCTCCGGCCCACGTGGCGTCATCCACCACGACTCGTGGGCGCAAAGACGTTTCAGGTCGTTCGATCACGTGGCGCGGCCATGCGGGCTATCTTGCCGCGTGCCACTCGGGGCACGCCTCCGCATCGGCCCACGTCGCGCCCGGCACGCAGATGAGACGCGTGCCGATCGACCCGTTTTCCGAAGCACGTCGCCGTGCGAGTCGGCAACGCATCGCTGCCTGCCGCCTCGTGGCTGACGATGAATTCCTAGGAGCCGCAACCGGCCTGGGCAATCGCGCGACGCGGATCGAACATTCGCTGCGTCACGGACGCGGCAAACTCAGGTCTATGGAGGCGGTGGTGCCGGCGACCGCTTCGCCGGGACACTCCGCCTGTCTCTGCTTCCTGCACCGGGAGACTCGACGTGTCACGCGGCGGGGACGGCGGCCAGCAGCCGTACCATCGCCGACGTGAGCGCGTCGAGGGCCTCGGTCGTGTGACGCACGTGCCTGGCGAGCACCGCCACGGCGGCGATCGTGCCATGGCGGTCGGGGGCCGGCGCCGTTCCCGCCGCGGGCGATGCGAGCACCTCGTGCATCTCGGCCTGCAGCTGGTCATCCGGCATCCCGGCCAGGGACTCGCGGGCGTCGCTGGCCCGCAAGAGCGACAGCAGCGTGAACAGCAGCGTGCGCACTTCGGGGAACTCGACGACCACGGCGTTCGCGAGCAGATACTTCAGGTCAGACTCCAGCCGATCCTCCGCGTCGAAATAGCGGTCCAGCAGCGGCCGCGCCGCGCCGGCGGCCACACTCGGCCGGGGTGAGGCGCCGTTGCGGCGGAGTGGGGCGGACGTGATGGCGGCGGACAGTTCCCGGTAGTGTTCGATCGCGGATCCGACGTACTGCCAGGAGATGTGCAGCGTGGCGAGGTCGACCGCCCGCGCACCGTGCCGCAGCCGAGATTCCTGCGCCGACTCCACGCGCAGCGTGAAGTCGCGCCACAGGGAGGCCAGGAAGAGCCCGGCGATGGCGAGGCCGGCCGTGGCCTCGAGGCTCACGAACAGTTTCGCGAGGCCGCCATGCGCGGTGATGTCGCCGAACCCCGTCGTGGTGATCGTGATGACGCTGAAGTAGACGGCATCCAGGAGCGTGAGCGGCTGGCTGAACTGGCCCGCCGGCAGGAGGAGGTAGACGACGGCGAACGACGCGACGGCGACCAGGTAGGCCGCCACCCACGTCATCGTCCGCATGTGCCACTGCCACATCGCCCACCTCGCCGGGGGTCAGGCCGCTCGCCCCGCGAACTATTCCTGTGGCTTCCGGCGGACGGCGGATCGCGAGGCCAGGTCCGCGACGGGGAGTGCGACAGTTGGCGTGGACGCGCCGCCATCCTGCCGACCGTGCGTGCTCCGCCCACCAGCTTCTTGATGTGCACGCACGCCAGAGCCGCGATTTCGTCTATGCCGCGTCCGGACGGGCGTGGGCCGCCGCTCGATACGCCTCGACCGCGGCGATGATCGCATCCAGGGCGTCGAAGACGTTGGCCTCGCCGCGATCGAATGCGTCGGTGGCGGCTTTGATCTCGGCCAACGTGAGAATCGCCAGCCCAGAACGTGTCTGTCGGATCTTGCGTGCCATCGGAACCTCCGTGTTGATGAAAAAGCCGACACATCCTGTGCGACTGTGGAGGCAGAATAACGCCGTCGCTCGTCTTCGTCTTTCACCATGCGTGCGCCGCGATCGTCGGCACGGATCGCCGACTCGTGTCTTCGCGGAAACCATGACTACGATGCTTGCGGCCCGACGGCGTCGCATGCGGTGGTGGCAAGCATCATGGGGTGCCGCACGACGCGTGCCGTGGCCTCGAGTCAGCGGTGCGTATGGAAGCGATCTCCTGCCCGTCGTATCCGCACTACACATGGCTCGCGCACCGTGTCGCCCTCGAGCCGCCCCGCATCTTCGATGTCCACGAGTGCCGGCACGTCACGCACCATCTCATGCTCACCGTCGCTGGTGCCGCGGACATCCGCTGGATGACGCGGCAGGCGGAAGCCGCGTTCCACACCGCAGTGGGCTGCATCGGGTATTTCCCCTGTGATCGCGAGGTGCACACCCTGTCGATCACGTCTCCGGACGGATTTCGCGCGTACGACCTGCTCATTCCCGACCATCACATTCGTCGCTGCTGCGCGTCGGAAGGCATGTCCATCTCCCCGGACCTTCCGGCCACGCCCGCTTTTCGGGACGCCTTGACGGAGGCGAGCCTGCTCCGACTGTCGATGAAAGCCGAATGCGGCCAGGTTTCGGAGGACATCGGAGACGAGATCGC
The DNA here is from genome assembly GCA_009926295.1 of Planctomycetia bacterium. GTDB lineage: Bacteria > Planctomycetota > Planctomycetia > Pirellulales > UBA1268 > RGVT01. The sequence goes on along the minus strand of RFPF01000127.1, from coordinate 2,563 downwards.
GGCCCGGCAGATCATGCTGCAGCTCTGCGGCATCATCGGTGCAAGCCGGCCCGACTGGCTGAGCGACACGAGCATCTTCCTGCCCGCGGTCATGCGGCAGATCGTCGCCCACATCGACGCGACCCTGTCGGCCCACCCGTCGCTCGGCACCATCGCCGACACGGTCGGCATGTCGCCGGGACACTTTGCGCGGAAGTTCAAGCGGTCCGCGGGCCTGAGCCTCGGCCGCTTCATGAACAAGCGCCGCATCGGCATGGCATTCGCCATGCTGAGGGATGGCGAGGCTCCGCTCGTCCGAATCGCCATCGACCTCGGGTTTTCCTCGCAGAGCCATTTCACCCGGCTCTTCAGCAGCCACACGGGGATGACGCCGCAGTATTTCAGGCGGCAGCACGTGCGGATGGAGAGATGATCGCACGCCGGGGTCGCGGTTCAGGAGTGCGGCGGCGCATGCCACGAGGGCCCGATTGCGGTATGATGCCATCGATCACGTTTCCCGACTGTCGGACGGCGTGCCTCCCCGGAGATGCAAACCATGAGTGAGCGCACGAAGACGGCAGCGTTGTCGGAGGAACTCGCCCAGATCGCGATGGCGATGCAGTCGGAACGCACCGGCCACACCCCGAAGGCCGTGACGGTGGTCGCCAGCGACGAAACGGTCGTGCTGACGTTGCACGAGGCGTTGACGCCCGCCGAGAAGATCCTGGCCCGCACCGAGTCGGGCGCGTCGAAAGTGGAGCAGTACCATCGCGCCCTGTTCGCCGTGTCCTGCGACGAGCTGCGCAAGGAAATCCAGCGTCTCACCGGGCGGAAGGTGCGGGAGGCGGCGGTCGTCGTCGAGCCGGCCACCGGGGCGATCGTTCACGCGTTCACGAGCGGCACGGTGGTGCAGATTTTCCAGCTCGAGCCGCATGGCATGGCGACGCACGTGTCGGCGGGGGTTCCCCCGGACGACGGCCCCAGCGCCGGTTGATCGCCGGCAAGCCGTCCGCCGCGCGTCCGGCCACGAGCCGCCGTCGATGACAAGTGTCCGATCCCACGGTGGTGTGACCGGGCCGGTGTTTGTCGGCTCGCACGGCCTTCCCGATCGTCGGCAGCCCCACGAGTGTTTCCCGGGTCGAGAATCCACCGAGGGTTTTGCCGGAGAGGCAGCGGTTGCCGTCTCAGGCCGAACGAACGCCACTCTCAGGTAGCGGAGGCAGTCATGGGATTCGTCTGGTTCATCGTCGTGGGCTTCGTGGCCGGGCTCCTCGCGGGCCTGATCATGAAGGGAAGCGGCTACGGGATGCTCGGGGACATCGTCGTGGGCGTGCTGGGTGCGCTCCTCGGCGGCGGGCTGGTGCAGGCGCTCGGCATTCCCTTCGGAGAGGGCCTGCTGGGGGCCGTGCTCGTGGCCACGTTCGGCGCGGTCCTGCTGGTGATGATTCTCCGGCTCGTCAAGCGCGTCTGGCGAACCGGCCTGACGCTCTGAACGACCGACCTCGGCCCCTCGGATGCTGCTTGTCGCGATGCAGCCGGCGTCGCTCCTGGATGTATCGCTCGTTCAGGCCGTGCAGAACGTCATAACCATGGTGGTCACTGCGGTCGAAGCCTGTCGGCAGATAAACGCTCGATCACCGGCATCACGGTCAAACGTTGGATACAGCCTGAAATCGAACTATTCGAAGTCTGCGGGTCGCAGCCGGCGTCGTGGCGTCCATCGACAGCACGTTGGTGCCACTGCCTCCATCCAGGAAGGCGTTGAATGCCCCCAGATTCGCGATTTGGAGCGCGTCGTCACCCGCACCGAGGCGGACGAACAGGCTGCGTCGCACCTGCATGGTGTCGATCCTGACATCATCGTCTCCCGATCCCGCGTCGATCGTGGCGTTGCGACCGACGGTGGACGTGCCGATGGAAATCAGGTCGTTTCCTGCACCGGTGTTGATTGTCAGGTCGAGCCCGATTGCTGACCGCCCGGCGACTTCAACAGTCGGGACTGGATCGCTCCCGTCGGACGAGATCCACCCCACGGAAGAAGAGACGCACACCGTGTCTCGCCCGCTGCCAGTCGTCACGGACACCGCGCCCCGGATTTCGCCGACCAGAGTCACGGTGTCGCCGTCGCTGCCAGTGCCGGTATTGACGACGACGTTGCCGAGCACATTCACGGCGGCGCCGGTGTCTGACGGGTAAAAGTCGACCGAGTCCTCCCCCTGCGATCCCGTGAAGATGCCCACGTCGTTTCGCACGGTGACGTTGCCCAGGATCCCGACGACGTCGGTGTTCGCGCCACCCCTGTATGCCAAAGAGCCGACGCTCGTCGGGGCCGCCGTCTCACCAACGACGATCATCCAATTCAGGCCGTCGCCCAAGTTCACCGATACCGAGCCGGCGACCGTCACATTACCGAGCGCGACGATGTCGTTGGTGCGTCCGCCCACGATCGTCACGGCTCTGCCGATGCGACTGGCGGAGAATTCGGCCCCGATCACCAGTCCGTTGCAGGTATCCGCCGAGCCGAGGTTCACGTTGACCGAGCCGCCGACGTTGCCGCTGATCCCGACGGTGTCGTCGCCGTCGG
>RFPF01000126.1 GCA_009926295.1 Planctomycetia bacterium | reverse complement strand
AGCCTTGATCTTCGCGACGAGCTCGTCCCGGATCACTGCGGCAACCGCCCCAGGCTCGAGCCCGGCCGGCTTTGCCGCGTAGTCGTTGGCGCCGGCGAGCAGGCAGTCGAGCGTGGCCGTCGCTCCCCGTGCGGTGAGGCTCGAGAACATGATCACCGGCAGCTTCGGCTGCAGCCGGCGGATCTCGCGCAGCGCCGAGATGCCGTCGAGCACGGGCATCTCGACGTCGAGCAGCACCACGTCGGGCGGCGCGGCGGCCACCATGTCGACGGCCACGCGGCCGTTCACGGCGGCCCCCGCCATCACGATGTCGGCGTCGGCGGAGAGGGCGGCCGCCAGCAGGCTGCGAATCGTCGCCGAGTCGTCGACGACGAGCACGCGGATCGGTCCGCGGGCCGCGGCCGACGTGGCCTCGGCAACGCTGCAGACCCCGAGCGCCACGAGCTTGCGGGCCAGCGCCTCCGCGGTGAACGGTTTGCTCATGAAATCGTCGGCCCCGGCTGCCAGGGCCGACTCGATCCGCGATCGGTCGCTCTCGGTCGAGATCATCAGGAGCTTGAGGTCGCGGTGCCGCGGGTGGCCGCGCAGCCGGCGCACGAGCTCGATCCCGTCCATCACCGGCATGTGCCAGTTCACGGTGACCAGGTCGGGCCGGGGCCCGGAGGCGAGCCGCTCGATCGCCTCGGCGCCGTTGGCCGCCTCGTCGCAGTCGAATTTCAGGTCACGGAGCACGCGCGTGACGATCGAGCGGCTCGGCTTGGAGTCGTCGACGACCAGCGCTCGCACCATTGCCGACCCCCTCGCCTAGCGCTTGTAGTCTTCCACCAGCCGCTGCAGCGCCTGCGCCATGCGGGAGAGCTCCTGCGACGAAAGCTGCGTGTTCGACGCGCCCTCCGCGGTGCTCTGCGCCGCCTGGGCCACCTGCACGATGTTCTCCGCGATCTCCGTGGAGCCGGTCGTCGCCTCGGAGATATTGCGGCCGATCTCGCTGGTGGTCACCGACTGCTCCTCGACCGCGGCGGCGATCTTCGTCTGCAGGTCGTCGATCCTCTCGATCACGCTGCCGATCTCGCCGATCGCGGTGACCGCCCGCCTCGTGTCGGCCTGCATCGCCTCGATCTTTCCGCCGATCTCCTCGGTCGCCTTCGCCGTCTCACGGGCCAGCTCCTTCACCTCGTTGGCGACCACCGCGAATCCCTTGCCGGCCTCCCCCGCCCGGGCCGCCTCGATCGTGGCGTTCAAGGCGAGGAGGTTCGTCTGCTCTGCGATCGACGTGATCACCTTCACAACCTTGCCGATCTCCGTGCTCGAATGGCCGAGCGCGTTCATCGTGGCGGAGGTCGTGCCGGCGATGCCCACCGCCTCGCGTGCCGTGGCGGCCGCCGCCTGGGCGTTGCGGGCGATCTCGTGAATGCTGGTGACGAGGTTCTCGATCGAGCCAGACACGATTCGCGCATTGCCGCTGACCTGCTCGGCTGCTGCCGAGACGAGGTTCGCCTGCGCCGTGGTCTGTTCGGCGGCCGCGCTCATCTGCTGGCTCACGCTCGTGAGCTCCTCGGAGGAACTCGCGAGGGCGTGCGTGTTGTCGACGATGCCCGCCACGAGCGCCGCCTGCCGCCGGGACTCGCTGGTGAGCCGGCGGGCGATCGCCGCCGACACAGCCAGCACGGCGAGGGCTGTGATCCCGAAGATTCCCTGGGCGAAGCCACGGAGCCGCCGGACCGGGGCGAACACCTCGGCCTCGTCGATTTCCGAGACCAGCGCCCAGCGGACGGCGCCGTTGCCGGCGGCGTCGCCGCGATGGATCGTCACGGGCGTCCACGACGAAAGCACCGGCGTGCCGCGGTAGTCGGTGGTGACGGCGGTGCCCGCCCTTCCCTCGTCGAACACCGCCCGAACGGGAAGCGTGTCGACCTTGAACTTCGGGTCGATGACGGTGGATTCCACTCCCATGTCCTTGGCGAACCGCGAATTGGAGCGGAACATGCGGTCGGGCCCGACTGCGTAGGTCTCGCCGGTCGCGCCCATGCCCGTCGTCTCGCCGATGATCGCGTCGGCGCGGTCGAGCGGGAGCTGGAACGCGATCACTCCCACGAGATCACGGCCCTCGTACACCGGGGAGGCGATGAAGCTCGCCGGCGCCATGCAGGAGGGCACGTAGCGGGCGAACTGCCCGTATGCCACCGCGTCGCGACGTCCCGCGGCGGCGGCCTCCTGGCAGGCCTTCGCGAGGTTCGAGGCGGCGAGCGGGCCGCTGCGCAGAGGCGCGGCGAAGTCGATCTCCTTGAACACGGAGTAGACGACCGTGCCCGTCGCGACATCGTAGAGGAACACGTCGGCGAGCCCGTAACGCTCGAGCATCGTGCGAAACACCGGATGAAACACCGCGTGCGCCTTCGCGTAGGCCGAATCATCCTCGGCAGCGTCGAGGAGGTGCTTCGATCCGATGGGGTTGGGGTTGCGGCGGATGAAGAGATCCTGGAGCACAACGCCGTTGTCGTCGAGGGCCTCGGCGTACGGCCGCGCGTCGATCTCCTGCCCGCTGCGGGTGCGGTAGGTGGTGGAAAAGTCGCCGGTGTAGAAGCCCTCGAGGTCGCGCCGTGCTCCCGCGAGTGATTTGGCGTCGCGGTCGGCCGCCGCCGCCGCGAAGCCGGCGCGGAACCGCCCGATGGCATCGGCCGTCATCCGGTCGGCGGCGGCCACGCGGAGCTGGCTGTGCAGGCTCTCGAAGTACCGCTCGACCGCCTTGGCAGTGATCGTGCGGACCGTCTCGAGCTGGCTGAACGACTGCTTCCTGAGGGAGTCGGACGACGAGCGGTACAGCGCGATGCCGGTGATCGCCAGAGGGATCAGCGAGACCGCCAACAGCGCCAACAAGAGTCGGTTGCCCAGGAGAGACAGCCAGCCGGTGAAGAGGGAGGATTTCGTGTTCGCGCTATCGGCCATGAGTGACTCCGTGCCTGACGAGGGGTGGTGTGCGTTGCCTGTGAATCGCCTGCACGACCCGCTCCGGGTCGAGGATGTGGATGAGCCGGTCGGGGCAGGCGAATACGCCCGTCACGGCGTCGGCGGCCGCGTCGCCGACCGAACTTGCGTGCGGCTCGATGCCGGCACGGGGGATCGCGTGTACGTCGAGCACCTCGTCGACGAGCAGGCTGTACCAGTCCTCGGCTCGCCGCACGACCAGGTGGGCGGGCGCGGCTGCTCCCGGGGCGGCGGACAGTTCCAGCCGCCGCCGCATGTCGATCACGGGAACGATCCTCCCGCGCAGGTGCAGGAGGCCCACGATCGCCTCCGGCGCCAGCGGCACCGGCGTCAGGGCGGCGCTGTGCAGCACCTCCGCGACGCCCTCCGAGTCGATGGCGAACGAGTGTCCGCCCACGCGGAACTCGCACACGTCGCGCGTATCGTCCGACTTCAGCATGGCAGATCCCCCGAGATGTCGAGGACCTCGGTCGCAACGCCACCAAGGGCGAGCGCGCCGCGGACACCCGCCGCCACGAGCGACGGCTGCAGCGGCGACTCCGCCGCGATCACGTCGAGGATCTGCCCGACGGCGACGCCGACGGGGCCCGCGGGACCGCCGAGCACGACCACGTTGATCGTGTCGGATTCCGCGGCGGCGACCGTGCCGAGAAGGCGGTCGGCGTCGACCACGGGCGTGAATGCGTCGCCGCGGCGCACCACCCGCCGCCCGCCGAGGGCGTGCAGTTCGCTGGCGCGGACGTTCTCCAACCGCTCGATCGCCTCGAGCGGGAGGGCGATGCGGCGGCCCCGCCCGGTGCGACAGACGAGGTAGCGATCGCCGGAGGCGAGGGACGCCTCCACGGAGGCCGCCTCGCTCTCACGCACCACGGGCAGGGCCGCGGCCCGCAGGATGCCCCGCAGGTCGAGGATCAGGACCACGCCGCCGTCGCCGAGCACGGTCGCGCCGGCGTAGAGCCCGATCTGGGCGAGCAGGCCGCCGATCGGCTTGACGACCACGGTCGACAGGCTGGCGGCCTCGCCGATCGCAGTGCCACCAGCGCCTCCGGCCGTCGTGCGAACGCCGTCGATGACGATGCCGAACTCGTGATCGTCGACCCGCACCAGCACGACCGTGCCCTCATCGCGGCACGCGGTGGCCGCGCGCAGGCCGAGGAACTCGTCGAGGAACACGACCGGCAGAAGCCGGCCCCGCAGCCGCACCACCGGCGCGCCGTCGAGCCCCTCGATCCTGGGCCCGCCGCGGTCGCCCTTGAGCGGCACGAGTTCGCGAACGGCTGCCTGCGGAATCGCGAGCCGCTCGCTGCCGGAGCGGACGACCAACACCGGCATGATGGCCAGCGTGAGAGGCACCCGGACGCGGACCGTCGTGCCCAGCCCGGGCCGGCTGTGGACGTCGACCGTGCCTCCGATCGCCTCGATGTTGGTCTTCACGACATCCATGCCGACGCCGCGGCCCGACACGCTCGTGACCGCCGCGGCGGTGGAAAACCCGGGCTCGAAGATGAACTGCAGGATCCGCTCGTCGGGCAGGGCGACCGCCGCCTCCGCCGAGACGAGCCCCTTGGCGACGGCCTTGTCCCGGACCGCGGCCACGGCGATTCCGCCGCCGTCGTCCTCGACCTCGATCGTCACCTGGCCGCTCTCGTTGAACGCCCGCAGCGCGAGGCGACCGGCCCGGGGCTTGCCGCGGGCGGCCCGCACGTCGGGCGGCTCGATGCCGTGGTCGACGGCGTTCCGCACCAGGTGCGTGAGCGGGTCGCGGATGCTCTCGATGAGCGTGCGGTCGAGTTCCGTGTCGCCCCCGTCGATGGAGAGCTGCACCTCCCGGCCGCAGGAGACCGCGAGGTCGCGGACGGTGCGCGGAAACTTGTTGAAGACCTGCTCGATCGGTTGCAGCCGCGTCTTGACCGCCGTCTCCTGGAGGGCGTTGGTGACGGCATTGATCCGGTGGGCGGCGGCGAGCACCGCCGGATCGTCGGTGGCGACGCTCCGCAGTTCGTTGCGGGCGAGGACGAGCTCGCCCACCAGGTCGAGGATCGAGCCGACGAGCCCGACATCGACGCGGATCGACGCCTCGCCCCCGGATCGTTCACCACCGGCGCCGGCCGCTCTCTCCGCCGGGGCGGCGGGCTCCGGCGGCGCTGCGATCTCGGCCTCGACGGGCGCGGCTGGCGGAGGCGGCTCCGCCGCGATCTCCAGGGCGTGCTCACGGGGCGGTGGCTCCGTCGGCTCGCCCGCTGCCATGGCGGTGAGCCGCTGGGCCAGGTCGCGGAAATCGTGGTCGCCCTCCTTCCCGGTGGTCTCGATCGTGCGCAGGATGGCCCGCACGGCGTCCACCAACGAGTACAGCGATCCGGTGACGCGGTCGTCGAGTGCGAGCTTGCCGTCGCGGAGCCTCCCCAGCAGGTGCTCCCCGCTGTGGGTGATGGCGCCCAGCTTTGAGAACCCGAAGAACCCGCTGTTGCCCTTGATCGTGTGGACGGTGCGGAAGATGCTCGCCAGCCGAGCTTCATCCCCCGGCGCCTGCTCCAGGGCGATCAGGTCGCGGTCGAGCTGGTCGAGATTCTCGGAGGATTCGACCAGGAACTCCTGGACGAACTCCTCGTTGTCGTTGGCTCCGACCACTTCCACGCCTCCGTGGGCCAAGCATACTCCACGGAATCGGCACGAGCCGCACGCCCGCCGGACGCGTCCACCGCGTGAATTCCGGCGATTGTGGCGGCTCCACGCAACGCGAAAACCGTCTAAAATGCCGGTCGGCTCACCGGCCGCGGGCCGCCCCGCTCCTCACCGACAAGGGATCAATCCATGCCATCGCCTCGCGCATCGATGCTTCACCCCACGACCCTCACATTCGTCGCGATCGGTCTCGCCGGCATGACGTGCGGGTGCGCGCCGTCGAGTCCGCCCGCCCGTGAGCGGGTGGTCGAGGTGGAGTCGATCGATCCGGCGCCAGCCGATGCGCCGGTCGCGACGCGCCGAGCCGACGCGGTGAAGTCGGAAGCCGACCTGGCCATCGCCGAGGCCGGTCGGTCGATCGAACCCGCCGCAGGTGGCCGCGAGCGGGTGGCGTTGGGCGATCCCGCGCTCACCGCCGGGGTTCCCGGCACCGGCCCGATCACGCTCGCCGAAATCGACGCCTGGCTCGCCGACCCGAGGAACTTCATCGAGCTCGAACCCGTGCTGCCGCTCGGCCTCACCCAAGGGGCGGGCCAGATCACCGGCCTCGACCGGAACCCCCTCACGCGCGCGAAGATCGAGCTCGGCCGCCAGCTCTACTTCGACAAGCGGCTCTCCGCCGACTCCACGGTGAGCTGCGCGAGCTGCCACGATCCGGCGATGGGCTACTCGGCCCACACCAAGACCGGCGTGGGCATCCGCGGCCAACTCGGCGGTCGCAACTCGCCTGTCTCGTTCAATCGCATCCTCTCGGGGCCGCAGTTCTGGGACGGCCGGGCCGATTCGCTCGAGGCTCAGGCGATCGGGCCGATCCAGAATCCGATCGAGATGGGATTCACGCACGAGGGTGTCGTGAAGCGGCTTGCCGAACTTCCCGTCTACAGGAAGCAGTTCGAGAAGATCTTCGGGGAAGTCACCATCGACCGCGTGGGCCAGGCGATCGCCGCCTTCGAGCGTTCGATCGTGACGTCACCTTCCCCGTACGACTACGAGGAGCAGTGGCGTCCGCTCGCCGACCTCGACGCAGACGAGCTGGCCGACGACCCGGACCTCGCCCGCAAGCATGCCGCGGCGAGGGCGGCCGTCGAGACCCATCCGATGTCGGACGCCGCGAAGCGCGGCCGGGAGATCTTCTTCTCCGAGAAGGGCAACTGCACCGCCTGCCACGTGGGGGCGAACCTCGCCGACGAGAAGTTCCACAACATCGGCATCGGCATGACCGACGCGGAGCCCGACACGGGCCGGTTCGCCGTCACAAAAAATGAGCGGGACAGGGGGGCCTTCAAGACCCCGACGGTCCGCAACGTGGCCCTCACGGCCCCCTACATGCACGACGGCTCGATCGCGACGCTCGAGGAGGTGGTCGAGTGGTACGACAAGGGCGGCCACCCGAATCCGAACCTGAGCGACAAAGTTCGGCCCCTCAAGCTGTCGGTCCAGGACAAGGCGGACCTCGTGGCTTTCATGCAGGCCTGCACGAGCCCGACCCCGATGGTGCAGATCGATCGTCTGCCGGCCGACCAGTGACGACCGGCATGGCGGACCGTTCGCGGTGGCTGCCGCCGGCGAGCGCCGCGCGGCCGTTCTATGCCGGCGTCGACCTCGGCGGCACGAACATCAAGGCCGGCCTCGTCGACGACCTCGGCCGCACCCTCGCGTTCCACACCGAGCCCACCCATGCCGACCGCGGACCTGAAGACGCGGCAGCACGCATGGGGCGGGCGGTCCACGCTCTCGCCGGCCTCGCCGGCCTCGCGATCGAAGACGTCGCCCGGGTGGGGCTCGGAACCCCCGGCCCGCAGGATCTCGCCGCCGGCACGATCCTTCGGGCCGGCAATCTGCCCGGCTGGGACGGCTTCCCGATCCGCGACCGCGTGGCCTTGCATGCCGGTCGCGACGTCACGTTCGCAAACGACGCCAACGCCGCCGCCTACGGCGAGTTCTGGGTCGGATCGGCCCGCGACGCCTCGAGCCTCGTGATGCTCACGCTCGGCACCGGCGTCGGCGGCGGCATCATCATCGGCGACACCAACGTCGAGGGGGCCCACAGCCACGGCTCCGAGTGCGGCCACATCATCGTCGACACCTCCCCCACCGCCCGCGCCTGCCCATTCGGCCACTCCGGCGACCTGGAGGCCTACTGCAGCGCCACGGCCCTCGTGGCGAGGGCACGCGAGCGCCTCGCCGGCCACGCCGACGGCCTGCTGGCCGCCGCGGTGTCCCGCGGCGAAACGCTCTCGCCGATCCTCGTCTCCGAGGCGGCGGCCGGCGGTGATCCCTGCGCCCGCGACCTGATCCTCGACACGGCCCGCTGGCTCGGGATCGGGATCGTGACGCTCATGCACACGATCGATCCGGCGATGGTGGTGATCGGCGGGGCGATGACGTTCGGCGGCGAGTCGGCGCCCGTCGGCAGGCTGTTTCTCGACGCGGTCCGCGCCGAGGTGCGTGCCCGCGCCTGCCCATTCGGCCACTCCGGCGACCTGGAGGCCTACTGCAGCGCCACGGCCCTCGTGGCGAGGGCACGCGAGCGCCTCGCCGGCCACGCC
>RFPF01000125.1 GCA_009926295.1 Planctomycetia bacterium | reverse complement strand
CCACGGCCTGCCGCTCACCGGCACCGCCGCTCCGAAGGCGTCGGGCATGCCGCAGCGTTCCGCGACGGAGGCGAGCCCGCCGTTCGAGAACATCTCCGCGGCTTCGCGGAGCAGGGGCAGATAGTCGCCCACCGGCGCCGCGCCGCCGCCGGCCACGCCGAGCAGGCCGAGCACCCAATCCACGTCGAGGGCCGCAGCCGCGGTGCCGCCCAGGCACGCACTGGCCCTGCCGCCCTCGATCGCGGCGTCGGGCTCATAGGGCACCGCGGCGATCGGCAACGAGAACGCCGGGAGCATCGCAAACGCCTTTTCGAGGTGGGCGAGTTTCGCGACGCCGAGGATGCCGTCGTACTGCCCGGTGAGCAGCGACCCTATCGCCGCCACTGCCCGCTCAGTGGGCTCGACCACCCAGCCGCTTTCCCTGGCGGCAGACCAGATCGTGCCGACGCCGCAGGAGGGGCCGCAAACCCTGGGAACGACGCCATCGCCCCCGGGGCCCGCCGCAGGGCAGTCGGGCAGGAGGAGGAGCCGGCGGCCGGAGCTTCCCGAGGCCAGTCGCTCGCGCCAGTGTTCCGACACGATCGTCACCATGGTCCAGCCGATGTGGTCGGGGGTGCCGCCGGCCCGCTGCACGAGCGCTTCCGCCTCGCGCCGCAGCCCCGCGGCCGTCCGGTTGGCCGCGGGCATTCCGCCGGCACGCCACGACGTGACGAGGTCGGATGCCATCGCCCGCAAGCGGTCGCGCAGCGGACGGGCAGCGGGGCAGGCGAGTCGGGGACGGGCCGGGGGGGATGTCGGGACGAAAGTCCGGCCGATATCCGCGGTAGCGGTGTGGGGGGTCACGCGATCGAGCCTCCTGGGCAGAAAAGTTTAGGCCGCGGGGCGGTGGCTTGGAGTCGCACCCTGGAATTGTCGCGGAAAACCCGGCCGTCCGTCACCCGAAGAAACGGTGCAGGAGCGCGTCGACCCGCAGGAGCCCGTCCCTGGTGAGAACCGGGCCCGGCCGCGTTCGATCGAGCCAGCCCTCGGCCGCGAGTGACTCCCACTGCGGCGCCCACTCCACCAGGGGATCGACCCCGTGCTTCGCCGCGAGCCGCACCGGGTCGATCGAGCCTCTCTTGAGCCCCAGCACCACCTCGCGCAGGAGCAGTTCCCGCGGCGTCGGAGCGAGCCCGCGCACGATCGGCAGCCGGCCCGCCTCGACCGCCGCGAGGTAATCACCCCAGTGCGTCGCATTCTGGTAGTGAACGCCCGAAAGGTGACCGAAGCTCGCGACGCCCAGGGCCACGAGGTCGCTCCCCTCCCAGAGCATGTCGCGGTAGCGGAAGTGCACGCGGGCCGGGTCGCGCACGAGCGTGTAGCCGCTCGAGACGCTGTAGCCGCGGGCGCAGAAGGCGTCGAAGGCCTCTGCCACCCATCTCCGCTTCGTGGGCCAGTCGGCGACGGCCGTGGCCGTGCCGCTCTCCTTGGCGTCGTGCACGAACACTGTGTTGGGCGGCAGCTCCATCTGGTAGATCGTGAGGCTGTCAGGCTCCATCGCGAGCGTCCGCTCGACCGTGCGTTGCCACGACTCGTCCGTCTCGCCCACCATGCCCGCGATGAGATCGACATTGGTACTGGGAAATCCGGCGGCCTTGATCCATCCCCAGGCGCGGTCGATCTCGGCCGAGAGGTGGGCCCGCCCGTTCGCCTCCAGGATCGCGTCGGAAAAATTTTCCACGCCGAGCGAGATCCGCGTCATGCCCAGCCGCCTGAGCGCCTCGACCTTCGGCTCCGACAGGGTGCCGGGCTCGCACTCGAACGTGACCTCCTCGGCGGCGTCCCAGCCGAAGCTCCGGTGGAGCCGCTCCACCAGCCGCTCCAGCTGCTTCACCGAGAGAAACGACGGTGTACCGCCGCCGAAATAGACGTACTTGAGCGTGCGGCCCGCCACCGCCGGCTGCGCGGCGGCGACTTCGGCCTCGCTGCCGAGCGCCTGCGAATACCTCTCCACGTCGTCGGCGGACACGTCAGTGTAGACGCGGAAGTAGCAGAACTTGCAGCGCTTGCGGCAGAACGGCACGTGCAGATAGAGCCCGAGCGGGGCCGACGTGGGCGGGGCGGCGAACGCGGCGAGCACGGCGGGCACCGCCGCCTCGTTCCACCGGGCGAATGGCGGATAGTTGGAGACGAAGTAGCTGCCCGTCTCGGTCGGCTGAAGCTGACCGGTCCGCTCTGTCTCTGCGATCATAAACCTCTGGCCGCGAGGAGATCGTCGAAGTCCCTGAGATGATAGGCGACCGCCGCCTTGTCGAGCACGCGGCACAGAGCCCGCAGGGCGATCCCCATTCCGTCTGGACCGCTCGTGCCGCCAAACTGCCCACCGCCGCGCACGTGGGGTTCGAGGTCGACGAACACGCCGGGAATGCCCCGCTTCTCCAGCCTCTTCGAGAGCGCCGGCAGCATCGTCTTGAGGTCCGCCAGGATCTTGTCGTGGCCGCCCGCCCCGATGTCGGCCGGGACGAAGTTCGCGAGCGAGTCCTCCTCCACGTGTCGGCCGCGGGCCTTGCCCGACACCTTCCGGTAGTCCTTGACATGCACCCAGCCGAGCCCCGGCTTCATCGCCTCCCACTCGCGGTAGACCTCCGCGGTGGAATAGCCCTGCACGGTGAGGTTCGCGGCGTCGAACACGAGCACGAGGGCGGGGTGGTTCACGCGACGATGGATCTCCGCCAGGAGCATGCCCGTCTGGCCGACGAGATTCGCCTCCACCTCGAGGCCGAACGTGAGATCCGAGCGGTGGCAGGCCTCCGCAATCCGCCCCAGCCGGTCGGCCGCCTCTTCCAGATACGCCTCGGGCTTCGCGCCCTTCGGCGGATAGAAGGAAAAGCCGCGGATCAGTTTCGTCTCGAAGGCGTGGGCAAGTTCGCAGGCCCGCGCGACGTCCTTGGCGAGATACTGCTTGAACGGCATGTAGACATTCTTCGTGCCGTCGGCCTTGTCGACGAGCTTCACCTTGCCGATCGGGGAGGCGATCGACGCCACGTTGAGGCCGTATTCATCCTCGAGGTGCCGGAGCTTCTGGATCTCGGGCAGCGTGAGCTTCATCACGTTCTTCACGCCCTTGCCCACGTCGATGTGGCGGAGGCTGTAGTACTCAAGCCCGAGGGCGGCGAGGGCGGAGAACTGCTCGACGGCCGTGAGGTGAAACGCCGCCTCGTCGGCGAGGGCGGAGAGGAGGACGGGCGCGGTCTTTGCCATGGAGGAAGCAGCCTTTCGGGCGGGGGATACTCGGACGGGGGCGGATCAGCCGGCGGCCGGCATGTGGTCGCCCGATGGATGCGACACGACGATCCGGGAGCTGATGCCGCCGCGGGGCGTGAAGTGGGCCACGAGCGTCATCCGCCGCGGCTTGAGCACGGCTACGAGATCGTCGAGGATGCGGTTGGTCACGTTCTCGTAGAAGATGCCTTCGTTGCGGAACGCCTGGAGATACAATTTGAGGCTCTTGAGTTCCACGCACAGTGCGTCGGCGACGTAGCGAAACGTGAGCGTGCCGAAATCGGGCTGGCCGGTCTTCGGGCACATCGACGTGAACTCCGGGCAGACGATCTCGATGAGATAGTCGCGACCGGGGAACTGGTTGGCAAACGTCTCCAGCTGGTCGCGTGATGGACGTGGCAGTGTCTGGCTCATGATGGAAGAGAGTGTGCCATGAAACCGGATGCGGGCAAAGCGGCTCTGGAAACGCCGCCGGCCGCGGGAAGCGCGGCCGTCGTACTCCTCTCCGGCGGGCTCGACTCGGCCACCGCCGCCGCCTGGGCCATCCGCGCTGGCTACCGCCTCGCCGCGTTGTCGCTCGACTATGGCCAGAGGCACCGGTGCGAGCTCGAGAGCGCCCGCGAGGTGGCCGCCGCCCTCGGCATCACCGACCACGTGATCCTGCCGGTCGATCTCGCGGCCTTCGGCGGCAGCGCGCTCGTCGACCGGGCCGTGACGGTGCCCAAAGGCCGCTCCAAGCAGGCGATCGGGGAGGGGATCCCGATCACCTACGTTCCCGCCCGCAACACGGTGTTTCTGGCGCTGGCGATGGCGATGGCCGAAACCCGCAACGCCGACGCGCTCGTGATCGGCGTGAATGCGATCGACTACAGCGGCTATCCCGACTGCCGGCCGGAGTTCATCACCGCCTTCGCACAGATGGCCAAAGTCGCCACGAAGGCCGGCGTGGAAGGCCGGCCGCTCGAAATCCTCGCGCCGCTGGCCACGCTCACGAAGACCGAGATCATCCGGCTTGGCCTCGAACTCGGACTCGACTACGGCCTGACGACGAGCTGCTACGACCCCGACGCATCGGGCCGGCCCTGCGGCGCCTGCGACTCGTGTCTGTTGCGGGCGGCCGGATTCGCCGCCGCTGGAGCACACGATCCGCGGCTGGCTCGCTTCACCTGACCGGCGGATCCCGACCCGTGCGCATCGCCGAAATCTACGCATCGCTCCAGGGAGAGGGCCTGCTCGCCGGCACGCCGAGCACATTCGTGCGCACGAGCGGCTGCAACCTGCGCTGCATCTGGTGCGATACGCCGTTTACGTCATGGCAGCCCGAGGGGAGCGAAAAGAGCGTGGCCGACGTGCTCGCGGCCGTCGACGTGCTTTATCCGCAGCATGTCGTCGTCACCGGCGGCGAACCCTTGCTCTTCGCCGACGTGGCCGATCTTTGCCGGCGGCTGCGGGCCGCAGGGCGGCACGTCACGATCGAGACGGCAGGCACGGTGTGGCTCGACGCGCCGGCCGACCTCATGTCGATCAGCCCCAAACTCTCGACGTCGGGCCCGCCGGCCGACACGCCGGGAGGCTGGCAGGCCAGGCACGAGGCCGCGCGCCGCGCCGACGACGTGCTCGTGAGGCTCTTGGCGACGGCTCCCTACCAGCTCAAGTTTGTGATCGACTCGGTGGCCGACATCGCCGAGGCGCTTGCCTGGGTCGGCGACCTCGAGGTGGCGGGCAAGCCCGTCGATCGCCGCCGCGTGCTCTTCATGCCGCAGGCTCGCATGCCGGAGGAGCTCGCCACGAAGACGGCCTGGCTGGCCGGCGAGTGCGCCCGACTCGGCGTCGGCCTCGCCCGCCGCCACCACATCGAGTGGTTCGGCGCGGTCCGCGGCACGTGACAGGCTGACCTGCCGAAACGGGGAGGTGAGGGGGGCGGCGAACGCTCGAGGAGCATTGGGCCGCTGCGGCCCACGCGACGAGACTTTTGCCGCCACCGAGCCGGCAACACTTTGACAGCCTCAGGCCTGTCCTACTTCGCAGGGGCGTGGCCGCGCGGGCCGAACGTGAGCACGATCGCGGCGCCGACGGCCACGATCAGCATGCCGGCGAGAAAGAACGGGCTCACGGCCGCCGGCGGCGTGTGTGCAAGCGCGATGGTGGCCAGCGTGTTGAGCACCGGCGCACAGCCAAAGACGACCGGCATCACCGTGAACGGCTTGCCTCCGCAGGCGAAGGCGAGGATCGTGCCGAGCGCACCCAAGGCGCCGAGCGATCCCGCACCCAGGCTCCAGAGCGTGCCGCGCATGTCCCACGTGCCCGTGTCGCCCATCGGCACCAAAAGCGCGAGCGGCACCAGCACCGCGATCAGGAAGTAGGCGACGCCGATGCAGATCAGCGGCCGCAGGCGGCTGCCCCCCATCGCCCCCTGGCCGCGGTGGAGCACCGGGCCGTAGGCGCCCCAGGAAAGCATCGACAGTGCCGTCGCAAGCAACACCTCGACGAACCGTTCCGCCTTCCGCTCGGGCGTCTTCGCCGGAGCGGCGATCTCCGGCCCGGCGTCGCTGGCGGCTGCCGCGGCGGCCGGGGGCGTGTGGGGCTGCGGCTGCGGCTTGAACACGAGCACGGTCACGGCCCCGAGCACGACGAGGATCAGCCCCGCGAGAAACGGGGCCTTGAGCTGGTCGAACGCCTTGTTCATGAACGCCGTGAGCAGCGTGTTGACGACGGGCGCCCCGCCGAACACGAGCGGCATCACGTAGATCGGCTTGCCACCGAAGCCCAGCGCCAGGATCACGCCGAGGGCGCCGAGCGCCCCGGCCGTGCCGGCGAGCAGGCTCCAGAGCACGCCCTTGGCCGACCACGCGCCCCGCTCCCCGCCGCGGGCGAGCAGCGCGAGCGGCGCGAGCACGGCGATCAGGAAATAGGCAAGGCCCACGCACATGAACGGCCTCAGGCTCGAATGCATCGCCTCGCGGCCGAAGTGCAGCACGGGGCCATAGACACCCCAGCACACGGCCGTCAGCGCGATCGCACCGACGAGACTCAGGAACTGCAACATCGGGAATTCTCCTCGAGAAGCGCGATCACGGACCGACCCACATCATCCACCGCCAGCAGCCGCATGCAATCGTGGTGGCCAAGCGGGCAGGTGCGCTCGCCGCAGGGGGAGCAGGGGAGGTCGAGCCGCAGTTCCACGAGCCGCGGCTCCTCCGACCGGCTCAATCTTGGGTCCATCGACCCGTGAAGCACGATCGTGGGGCGGCGGAATGCGGCGGCGATGTGCCGCGGGCCGCTGTCGGTGGTAACGACGGCATCCGACCGCCGGATCACCGCCTTGGCCAGTCCAAAGGGGAGGGCGGCTTCGTCGGCGAGACTGCGCACGGCCGGCAGCCCGGCCTGGCGTTCGATGGCCCGAGCGTCGTCGCGGTCGCCGGGGCCACAATGGACGAGCACGCGCACGCCCGGCACTCGCTCGGCAAGCCAGCGACCGAGCGCTGCGAACTTCTCGCTCCCCCAAGACTTCGAGGGGCCGAACGCGCCGTTGTCGTTGAACACGATGAGCGGCGCAGCCGGGGCGTGGGCCGGGAAGAGCCGCGCGAGCACGTCGTCGGCGAGCGCCTCGTCGGCGGCGGTCGTCGCCAACTCGAGCGTGAGCGGCTGCCGCGGCACGCCGATCCGTTCGGCCAGATCCATCGCATGCTCGGCGGTCGAGACGGGCCGGATCCGGAAGCCGTCGCGGGGCGGGATCAGCGGGTCGGTGAGCAAGAGCCGCCGCCCGTGGCGGGCAAAGCCGACGCGACGCCGCGCGCCCCCCATGAACGCGAGCGCCGCGGTCGAGAGCGAATTGGGGACGATGAGCGCGATATCGGCCCGGTCGGCCCGCAGCTTCTGTGCCACCGCGCGAAACCGTCGCGCGGGATCCTTGCTGCGGCGGTCGTAAAACACCAACTCGTCGAGCCAGGGCGTGCCGTCGAGCAGCTCGGCGAACATCGGCTTGAGCACGCCCGTGATCCGGGCCCGGTCGCCAAAATGCCCGCGCACGGCGCGGAGCAGGGGCGTCGACATCACGAGGTCGCCGACCCAGCGAGGCAGAATCACGACGATGTGCATGCGACAACCGTAGCGGGCCAGGCCCGGAAAACACAAAGGCAATTCAGGATCTGAATGGCCCCGTCAGGCGGAGCGCAGGGCATCCCGGGGGCTCACCCGCGTGGCCTGCCGCGCGGCGACCATTCCCGCGCCGGCCGCAGCGGCGAGCGTGAGCCCGCACGTGACCGCGATCCACCACGTCGGCAAGGCAGCCCGTCCGGCCGCGAGCGATGGGGCCAAGGGAATCAGACCCGCCGCGACACCGGCCGCGAGGCCCGCGCCGACGAGCAGGATCGCTTCGGCGACGATGAGCCAACGCACGCGATGCGCGGAGAATCCCAGCGCTCCGAGCAGGCCGAACTGCCCGAGCCGCTCGAGCACGCCCTGCGCCTGTACGGCGGCCACGCCGGCCGTGCCCAGCAGCAGCCCGAGCAGGCCAAGCGTCTGGAAGCCTGCCAGGAACGTGTTCTGCACCGCCGCGAGCCGCGCGAGGCGCGCGAGCGCAGGCTCGACGAGCACGCCGGCATCGGCCCACACCGCCGCAGCCCGCCGTTCGAGGTCGGCGGGCGACGCGGCGACTGCGTCACCGCGGCCACCGAGCAACGCGAGCCCGTATCCCGACCGCCGAGGATAGACCTTCTCGAAGGCCTCCTCTGCGACCAGCACATAGCCCTGCAGGATGCCCGGCGCGAGCAGGCCTGCGATCTCATACTCGACGGCGATGCCGTCGTCGTCGGGCACCGCGAACCGCGCCCCCACGCCGCCCACCTTGAGCGCCCACTGCGCCGTGGCCTGGTCGAGAATCGCGGGAATCGGGCCGTTGCCGGGCGGCCGGCGGAGCAGTGTCCACGGGTTGTCGTCTCCCGCCGAAAGCGGCTGGTGCGCTACGAACGAGAACGCGCCGCGGGCAATGAACGCCGGACCCACGCCGAGCACGG
>RFPF01000124.1 GCA_009926295.1 Planctomycetia bacterium | reverse complement strand
TACATGACCGGCGGCCGGGCCGTGATCCTCGGCGAGACCGGCCGCAACTTCGCGGCCGGCATGAGCGGCGGCATCGCCTACGTCTACGACGCCAAGGGCACGTTCCGCCCCAAGGTCAACCTCGAGATGGTGGAACTGGAGGACCTCGACCCGGGCGATCTCGACTACGTGAGGAGCCGGATCGAGAAGCACGTGTCATGCACCGACAGCGGCCGCGGCAGGGAGATTCTCGG
Source organism: Planctomycetia bacterium (assembly GCA_009926295.1). Lineage (GTDB taxonomy): Bacteria > Planctomycetota > Planctomycetia > Pirellulales > UBA1268 > RGVT01. The sequence goes on along the minus strand of RFPF01000124.1, from coordinate 8,074 downwards.
CGCCTGGGCCGGTGAGCAGAAGAGGTTCGTGAAGGTGATGCCGACCGACTACAAGCGGGCGCTCGCGGAACTCCGCAGGCTCGCCGAGCAGGACCAGAAGGATGCCAGGCAGGTGGAGGCCAGAGCCAATGGGTGAACCGCGCGGATTCATGAAGTATGGGCGGCAGGTCTCGGGCTACGCGCCGGTGGCCGATCGGCTGCGGAACTACAACGAGTTCCTCACCATCCTCGGCCCCGGGGAGGTGAGGACGTGCCCTTCTGCCACACCGGCTGCCCGCTGGGGAACATCATTCCCGACTTCAACGACCTCGTGTATCGCGAGCAGTGGCACGAGGCGAGCCAGCGGCTGCACGCCACGAACAACTTCCCCGAGTTCACCGGCCGCGTCTGCCCCGCGCCCTGCGAGGCGGCGTGCGTGCTCGGCATCAACGAGGATCCCGTCGCCATCAAGCAGATCGAGATGACGATCGCCGATCGGGCGTGGGACGAGGGGTGGGTGATGCCCGAAGACCCGGCCGTGCGTTCGGGCAAGCGGGTGGCCGTCGTCGGCAGCGGGCCGGCCGGCCTCGCCGCCGCGCAGCAGCTCAACCGTGCCGGGCATCTCGTCACCGTGTTCGAGCGGGCCGACCGCCCGGGCGGGCTTCTGATGTACGGCATTCCCGACTTCAAGCTCGAGAAGTGGCGGGTGTGGCGGCGCATCGAGCAGCTGGAGGCCGAGGGCGTGGAGTTCCGCTGCGGCGTCAACGTCGGGAGCGACATCAGCACGCAGTCACTCACGGAAGAGTACGACGCGATCGTGCTCACCGGCGGCGCCACGCTCGGCCGCGACCTGCCGATCCCGGGCCGTGAGCTCGCGGGCGTGCACTATGCGATGGAGTTCCTGCCGCAGCAAAACAAGAAGTGCGCCGGCGACGAGGTGCCCGGGCAGATCGTGGCCGAGGGCAAGGATGTCATCGTGATCGGCGGCGGCGACACCGGGAGCGACTGCGACGGCACGAGCAACCGCCAGGGTGCGAAGAGTCTCACGCAGTTCGAACTGCTCCCGCAGCCGCCCGACCTCGGGAAGTATCCGCGGCGGGCGGAGCGGCCGGCGAGCACGCCGTGGCCGCTCTGGCCGGTGATGCTGCGGACGAGCTCGTCGCACGAGGAGGGCTGCCGCCGCGAGTTCGGCATCCTCACGAAGGAGTTTCTGGGCGACGAGCATGGCCGCCTCCGCGGCCTGAAGACCGTGCGGATCGAGTGGTATCAGGATTCGGCGACGGGCCAGCAGAAGTTCAAGGAACTGCCGGGGACCGAAGAGGAGTGGCCCTGCCAGCTCGCGCTCCTGGCGATGGGCTTCGTGGGGCCGGAGAAGCAGGGGCCGATCGCGGATCTCGGCCTCGAACTCGACGCCCGGGGCAACGTCAAGACGGGGAGCGACTACATGACGAGCAGGGCGGGCGTGTTCGCTGCGGGCGACCTGCGCCGCGGGCAGTCGCTCGTGGTGTGGGCGATCCACGAGGGCCGCGAGGCGGCCCGCGCGGTCGATCTCTGGCTGATGGGCCAGACCAACCTCCCGAGTCTCGCCGCCGGGGAGTTCGCGGTCGCGCGGTAGGCCCCGGCCCGCGGTTCATTCGAGCGTGACGGCGAACGCCCCCGAGTTGTCGGCGAGCGCACCGGGGCCCTCGTTCACCTTCCAGTAAAGCGGGCCGTCGGTGGCTGCGGTGAACGTGCCGGCCGCTCCTTCGGCGAGCACGGCGAACGCAGGCCGGGTTCCGTCGTCGGGCTCGACCCACTGGGCCACGAGCAGCCGGCCGACGGGCCGGCCGCGGTACCATGCGAGTGAGATGCCGTCCGGCGGGCTCTCGAGGCGACCTGCCGGAGCCAGCCCCATCATGCACCGTCCGGTGGCGGCGAAGGAGCATGTGACGCCCTTCGCGGCAGACCAGCCGCAGTTCTGCCAGCCACGCTCCGCTGAGACGGTCATCGCCTGCCGCCCCGCGAGCCGCCGCCCCGCGGACCAGTCGACCGCCGATCGGGCGAAGTCGTAGCCGTAGTCGAGGTCGGAGGTGAAAGCGTCGAAGTCGCGGCGTGCGAACGCCACATTCCAGCCGGGAGCGGCGGTCAGCCGCGCGGTGAAGCCCTGATCGAGCGGGCCGCGCTCGGCGGCTGCGAAAGCCGCGGCGTGCGCGGGGTGGCCCGCGAGCAGCGTCACGGCGGCCCAGCTGGCCGCGTAGGCCGCGAGGTCGCGGTGCGCCTCCGGCGGAGTCGAGAACACGTCGTCGAGCCCCGGCATCTGGCCGGTCGTCCGCAGCTGCCGCAGGTATTCGATCCGGCCGAGCTGCTCGACGTCGGCGGGACGCTCCGGAATCGCGGTGGCCACGAGGCGTTCGATCCCGGCTGCATCCCGCTCGAGCCGGTGCGTTGCGAGGTGCTCGGCGATCCCCTCGGTGTACCACGGCGGCGCGTCGGCGGATCGCAGCGTCAGCGTGAAGGCATGCACGCCCTCGTGGAGCAGCAGATGACGGCGGTATGCGGGGTTCGATTGGTCCGTCATCCAGAAACGGTCGGCGGCGCAGTAGCCGTTTTCGAAGTCCGGGATCGTGCCGTCGTCGGGCAGCAGACCGGCGCGGCGAAACCGCTCACGGTCGACCATCAGGCACCCGCACGCCCGCCACGACCCGGCCCGGCCGGGATCGGGGGCGAAGTGCCGGCACCAGCCGGCGAAGGCTTCGTCGAACAGCCGCGGAAGGTCCGCGACGCCGTCGCCCGGCCGGTCGGGCCTGTCGGTGATGAGCGTCAGGTGCCGTCCCTCGAGCACGCGCAGCCCGGCCCGAGCGGCGACGGTGGCCGGAGCCTGCGCCCGCGCCGCTTCCTGGCGACAGACGCAGGCCACGAAGACCGCGACCGCCAACGCACGGATTCGAACCGGGGGAAATGGCGACATGCCTGCACAGTTCACCCAGATCTCCCAGATGCGGCAAGGCATGCGGGCAGGGGCGCGGCGGCTCGCTGAAAAAACCGCGGAAATCCGATCGATCTGGGGCCGGGTCCCGGAGTAGAACCACGGGCGGCCGAACAGCCTTGATTCGCCGGAGGGCGCGAAAGGTGCGCGAGCGACACCGCGGGGTCTCGAGCCTCTGTCTGCGCTTCGGCGTCGTCGTGATCGCGTGCGTCACCAACGCGGTCGGCGAGCAGGGCACCGCTCGCGGGGCCGACGCGAAGAGCGCGATGGTCGCCTCCGGCTCGCCCGATGGCAAGCCGCCCGCGGCGCAAGCGGGTCAGCCGCCGGTGATGCAGGCGACTCCCTGGCCCGGCTACGTCATCCAGGGTGGTGCGATCCCCCAAGGCTGGCAGCCGCAGGCCGTGCCCTACCAGGTGATGGGTGCCGACGGCCGGCCGACGACGGTGTACTACGCACCCACGTACACGTTCACCTACCCGATCGGTCCGCCGGTGCCGATGCTCTCGCCGGTGAACAGGAGGCAGGCATACCCGGGGCCGGCGGGCGGCAACGGCTGGAACTATCGGACGCAGGGCGCCGCGCCGCCGGCCTACGCACTGCCGCCGCCCACCGTCGCCCGCTACCAGCCGCAGCCGTATCAGTTCCCGCAGAACGCGCCGCAGCTCTCCGGGCAGCCGCTCGTGCCGCCGTCCCGACCGTTGCCTCAGCCGCCGCCGGCAGCCTCCTGGCAGGCTCCGCCGCCGACGACGTGGGTGTCGTCGGCCCAGGCGACTCCGCCCGCTCCGGCACCGGCTCCTGCTCCAGCGGCGGCCGCGCAGCCGACCGCGCCGGCTGGATCGACGGGCACCCGCATGTGGAGAGTGGTGGGTGTGCACGACGGCGACACGCTCACATGCCTCGACGGGAACAACCAGCAGCAGCAGGTGCGGCTCGCGGAGATCGACGCCCCGGAACTTGGGCAGGACTTCGGCAAGGTGTCGCGGGAGGCGTTGGCGAGCATGGTGTTCGGCAAGACCGTCGAGGTGGCCGACGAGGGGAAGGATCGCTACGGTCGCTGGCTGGCGCACGTGCTGGTCAATGGAACCGACGTCAATCGCGAGATGGTCGCCACCGGCAACGCGTGGCACTACGCCGCGTACTCCCGCGACCAGTCGCTCGCGCAGGTGCAGTCCGATGCGCGGGCCCGGCAGATCGGCCTCTGGGCACAGCCCGACCCCGTGGCCCCGTGGGAGTTCCGGGCGACGGAGATGAAGCGGTAGGACGGTTGCGCGGCCCCGTCAGCCGCGGGAGCGGACGTCGCGGCGCTTCTGCGCGCGGCGGGGCATGGCCGAGCCGCTGGGTGCCCTGGCCGCCCCGCTTGATGCGGCTGGCCTTGGCCGCGGCGAGGGCCGACCGCTGTCCGGCGCGGTCGAACCGCACGAGTTGAGCCGCCGGCGCGGGATCCAGTCCTGCCGTCACGCGGCGAGACGCCTTCTTCGACGCCGCCGTCGCCGGCCGTGCCGCGGACTTCTTCCTCGGCTTTCCCTTCGTCGCCGGCGCGGCTTCCGCGGCGGCGACGTCCACGACGCCCTTGAGCTCCACGAGCCGCTTCTCGAAGCGGTCGACGACGCCCGCGAGGATGCCGTGCTTCTCGCGCGTCCGCGCGTTGCTCGCTTCCGCGGCCCGCCCCGCCCGCTTCACGGTGCGGGCCTGGGACTGGTGGAGGTCACGCCACTTGTTCCGGAGGATGCGGGCCTGCCTCATCGCCGCCTCCACCTGGGAGCGCGTGTGCTTGGCGAGCGCGGCGCCATGACTGGAATGAAAGATCTGCCGTTCGGCTGCGGTGAGCAGGGCCCGCGCCTTCTCGATCACGTGGGCAGGAACGACTTCGGCGGCGGCGAGCGGCTTCTTGGCCATGGTGGAATTCCGGGTGAATGGAGCGACGTAAAAAGCGGGCGAAGGGACTCGAACCCTCGACATCCAGCTTGGGAAGCTAGCGCTCTACCAACTGAGCTACGCCCGCGAGACCACCAACCTACCACAAGTCTTCCCGACTTCACCCCCGCTGCCAGCCCCCGGGCCGTCGGCCCTGCCGCCCGGCGAATAGGATGTAGGATGGGTGCCGGATCGTCCGTCAATGAACCGTCCACTCGTGCGAGGAACGTCCGCATGCCCGCATCCGACCCCGAAGCGTCGCCGCGACCACCGGCCCCGGCCCGGCACCGGTTCTTCAGCCCGCGTGCGCAGGCCTGGTGTCTGACGGCCCTGGCCGTCGCGGTCGGCGTCGCGGTCGCGGTGCCGGCGTTGGTCTCGAATCCCGCCCGCATCGCCCGGCTGGCCGCGCGGGCCGTTCCGGGGCTCCAGGCGGACGTCTCGATCGGCGGAGCGCGGATCGGCTGGGCCGGCCCCGTGGTGATCGAGGACGTCCGCATCGTGCCCCACAGCGGCGCCCGTCCTCCGCTTTCGATCAAGCGCATCGAGGGCAGCCACGGTCTGGCCGCGATCCTGCTCTCGTTCGGAGACCTCGGGCGCGTGCGGGTGGAGGGGCTGGAAGCCGACGTGGTCTTCAATGCCGATCGGACGTCGAACCTCACCGGGCTCGTCTCTGCCGGCGGCTCCCTGCCGAGCGAACGCGGAGAACGCGGCCGGCGCTCCAGCCCGGTGCGGATGCGGATCGCGGTCGAAGACGCCGTCGCGACGCTGACCGGCCCATGGGCCCCGGATCCTTGGGTGAGCGATCCCACGGACATCGAGGTGTCGCTCGGCCCGGCGTCCGAAGGCGGTGGCAGCGTCTGGACGGTCGAGAAGGTGCAGCTCCTCCGCGAGGCCAGGCTTGCGGCCAACGTCGCGCAGGGCGTGCTCGCCTACATCGCGCCGGTGATGGCCGACGCGGCCCGCACCAGCGGGCGGTTCTCACTGCGGATCGACGGCGCCACGTTTCCCGTGGGGGCCCCGGAGGCGGCCCGGCTCGCGGGCGTGCTCTCGATGCACGAGGTCGACATGGGGCCGGGGCCCCTCGTCGCGAAAATGCTCGATTCGCTCCCGGGAAGGCTCGAGCTGCCGCGTTCGATCCGTGTCGCCGACGATGCCGACGTGGAGTTCGTGCTCGCCGACCGCCGCGTGTGGCATCGGGGCCTGCAGTTCGGGATCCCGCTCGCCAAGCCTGGCCAGCGGCTCGACATCCACTCCAGCGGATCGGTGGGGCTGGACGACAAGACGCTCGACTTGAAGTTTGCGCTGCCCATCCCGGCCGACCTGCCGGCCGACCGGCCCTTGTTGGCGGCCCTGGCCGGGAAATCGATCTCGATCGGCATCGGGGGAGTGCTGGGGGAGCCACGGGTCGATTTCGACGGCTCGATCCGCGCGACTGCCGGCGAGGTCGTGGGCGACCTCGTCGACCGCCTGAGAAATCCGGGGCAGCCCGTGCGGCGTCCGCCGGATCCGCCTCAACGGGTTCGCGATCGACGTGAGGGCGACCCGACGGATCCGGTCGACCCGACGCCTCCGGCCGGTCCTGCTGGTTCAGGCGATCCGACACCGCAGCCGAACGCCGGGCAAGCGGCTGGCGTCGGCGGCGAGCCGACGGCCGACGCGATCATCGATCTCGTCGGTGGCGTGCTCGAGGAGGTGGCACGGCGCCGTGCCGAAAGGGCGGCGGCGAACGCCGACAATCCGCAGGGGCCCCCACCCCCGGGCCCCCGCCGAGGCGGGCGGCTCCTGCGGCGTGCGGCTCCGCCGCCGGCCGACCAGGCTCCTAGAGCGGCTCCGTGAACGCGGGCTTTTGAAGCCCCAGTTTCCCACCCGTAATTCGGGGTCGATGGGGGAACTCATCCGCTCCGTCCTCGCGGAAAAGGGGATTTTTGCGGTAATTCGCCTCGTTCGGCGGGTTCTTGACACACTGACACCGCAAGTTAGCCTTATTTCCCAGATTCCCTAAACCGCACGAATTGCCCAAGCGTTATCCCTTGTGATCGGACGATGGCGGTGGGCAAGCGGGCATCGTTGAGGGGATTTCACCTGAACTTCGTGTGCTGCGGTCCGGTAGCCGTCCCGGATCGGGGTTGTTTCGTGACGGCTTCAGGAACGCATGACGCGCACGACGCGTTGGATTCCCTAACTGGAGGAATGTGATGAAGCGGTTTCTCGGATTTGCGGTTGCGATGTTCTTCGCCCTCGTGGCCATCGCCCTCGTCGGCGGTGACTCGGGTGCCGTTGCCGGCCACGGCTGCCATGGCCGCCACCGTTGCCATGGTCGCCACCACCGTGAGAAGTGCCACGGCGGTCTGCTCGCCCGTCTCCACGCCAAGCATGCCAAGTGCCACGGCGAAGAGGCGGCGGCCTGCGAAGGCTGCGAGTCGGCCGAGTGCGGCGCCTGCGGCGAGGCTGGCGGGTGCGCCGGCGGCGCCTGCGGCGGCGAGGCGGTGATCTCGTCGGGCACGCCGACGGAGGCCGCTCCGGTCGCTCCGGCCGCCCCCAAGGGCACCTGATCCTGTTCGCCTTCGCGCCGCGGCCGCAGGGCTGCCCGGAGGCGGACCTCAGGGATCTGAAACAGCCCGGGCCTCCCCGCTGGGGAGGCCCGGGTTTTTTATGTGCCGGGTTTCCGGCAGGCGGTGATTGCCTGCCGGGAGCGGGGCGTTCACTTCGCGGCGGGCGTGTCGCCGCGGGCGGTGCGGGTCTCGGCCGTGGACTGCTGGGCCCGCTTCTGCATCTCCGCCGCCACCATCTCCTGCTTGGCGAGCATGTCCTCCGGATCCTCGAAGTTCAGCAGCAGCGGCGGCATGTCCGTGAAGATGCGCATCGCCATCCCCACCACCCGCCATCCCTCCGGATCGAGCCGCACCACCCACACCACGTTGTCGGTGCTCGTGAATCCGTCGGCATCGGTGTCGGTCCACGTCGTACCCACGTGCACGAGGTCGCCGCCTTCTCCGACGAGTTCACAGTCGCGGATGGCGTAGGTCGCGGTGGGGTTCACCGGCGGCGCCACCGACAGGCCGAGCTCCCTGGTCTTCGCCCGCGCGACCTTCGTGAGCATGCCGCTGGCGGCATCGTCGTCGCCCCGCTTGATCGCATCCAGGAAGGCCGCGACCGCGGCCTTGGCTGGCGTCGCCGCGTCCGAACCGGGGGCGCCTCCCGAGCAGCCCGCGGTGC
>RFPF01000123.1 GCA_009926295.1 Planctomycetia bacterium | reverse complement strand
AGGCTTCGCGACCACGGCCCCCTCGGAAGCGGTGAGCCCGCCGGCCGGCGGACCCGCCCCCAGGCAGCCGCTGGCGATCCAGCCGACGTTCTGCCCCGTGGAGGTCGAGAGCCCGTTCGACACGACGGAGTGGGAGTTGCGGACGGCGGCCATCAAGGGGGAGGACGGCAAGGTGCTCTTCGAGCAGCCGGCCTGCGAGATTCCGGCCGCCTGGAGCCAGCTCGCGACGAACGTGGTGGTGAGCAAGTATTTCTACGGCGAGATCCACACGCCCGAGCGCGAACACTCCGTGAAGCAGCTCGTCCATCGCGTGGCCCGCACGATCGCCGACTGGGGCACGAAGGACGGCTACTTCAAGACCCAGCAGGACGGCGAGAATTTCTACCGCGACCTGGCCTGGCTCTGCATCCACCAGCACGGCGCCTTCAACTCGCCCGTCTGGTTCAACGTCGGCCTGTTTCACCAGTACGGCGTGAAGGGTGCGCCGTGCAACTGGCGCTGGGACGAGGCGAAGCGCGACGTCGTGATGCCGGAAAACCCCTACGAGTATCCCCAGGGGAGCGCCTGCTTCATCCAGAGCGTGCAGGACAACATGGAGGACATCATGGACCTCGCGCGGAGCGAGGCGATGCTCTTCAAGTTCGGCTCTGGCACCGGCACGGATCTTTCGACGCTCCGCAGCCAGCGCGAGAAGCTCGCCGGCGGTGGCAAGCCGTCGGGCCCGCTCTCGTTCATGCGGGTCTACGACCAGGTGGCGGCGGTGGTGAAGAGCGGCGGCAAGACCCGTCGCGCCGCCAAGATGCAGTCGCTCAAGGTCCATCACCCCGACATCATGGAGTTCATCGAGTGCAAGGCGAAGGAGGAGAAGAAGGCCCGCGTCCTCATCGAGAAGGGGGGCTACGATTCCAACTTCAACGGCGAGGCCTACAGCTCGATCCTCTTCCAGAACGCCAACCTCTCGGTGCGGCTCACCGACGACTTCATGCAGGCCGTCGATCGTGACGACACGTGGACCACCCGCTGGGTCACCGATCCCTCGAAGGCCGGTCCGAGCTACAAGGCCCGCGAGGTGATGAACAGGATGTCGGAGTGCGCCTGGCAATGCGGCGATCCGGGCGTGCAGTACGACACCACGATCAACCGCTGGCACACCTGCCCGAACTCGGGCCGGATCAACGCCAGCAATCCCTGCTCCGAGTACATGTTCCTCGACGACACGGCCTGCAACCTCGCGAGCATCAACCTGATGAAGTTTCGCAAGCCCGACGGCGCCTTCGACGTCGAGCGGTTCGCCGCAGCCTGCCGGATTTTCTTCGTCGCCCAGGAGATCCTCGTCGATCACGCGAGCTATCCGACGAAGCGGATCGGCAAGAACAGCCACCTCTACCGGCCGCTCGGGCTCGGCTACTCGAACCTCGGCAGCCTCCTCATGGCCGACGGCGTCGCCTACGACAGCGACGCCGGCCGTGGCCTCTGCGGCGCGCTGACGGCGATCCTCCACGGAGCCGCAAACCGCACGAGCGCCGAGCTCGCGGCGGCCGTCGGCCCCTTCGAGGGGTTTGCGGCAAACCGCGAGCCAATGCTGAACGTCATGCAGATGCACAGGAGCGCGGTCGAGAAGATCGATCCTTCATGCCCGAAGCATCTCCACGACGCCGCCCGACGAATCTGGGACGACGTGCTCGCCAGCGGCCGCAGGCACGGCTACCGCAACGCGCAGGCGACGGTGCTCGCGCCGACCGGCACGATCTCGTTCCTCATGGACTGCGACACGACCGGGATCGAGCCCGACATCGCGCTGGTGAAGTACAAGCAGCTGGCCGGTGGCGGCATGCTCAAGATCGTCAACCAGACCGTCCCGCTCGCGCTGCGGACGCTGGGCTACGACGAGCCGACGGTCGAGGGGATCCTCGCCTACATCGACAAGAACGACACGATCGAGGGTGCCCCGGGCCTCAAGGACCAGCACCTGCCGGTCTTCGACTGCGCGTTCAAGCCGCGGCTCGGAAAGCGGAGCATCGCCTGGGAGGCGCACGTGAAGATGATGGCTGCCGCGCAGCCCTTCATTTCGGGCGCCATCTCCAAGACCGTCAACATGCCGCGGGAGACTACGCCCGCCGACATCGCCGGGGCATACATCGAGGGCTGGCGGCTCGGCCTCAAGGCGATCGCGATCTACCGCGACGGTTCGAAGGAGAGCCAGCCGCTCAATACGAGCACTGAGAGTGACAAGGCGGCGGCCAAGACGACGGCGGCCCCGCGACGCGAGCGGCTGCCCGACACGCGGCGGAGCGTGACCCACAAGTTCAACGTGGGCGGGCACGAGGGCTACATCACCGTCGGCCTCTACGACGATGGCCGGCCGGGTGAGCTCTTCATCACGATGGCGAAGGAGGGGAGCACGATCGGCGGCCTGATGGACGCCTTCGGCACGAGCGTGTCGATGAGCCTGCAGTATGGCGTGCCACTCGAGGTGTACGTGAAGAAGTTCTCGCACACCCGCTTCGAGCCCTGGGGTTACACGAAGAACCCCGACATCCCGGTGGCGAAGAGCCTCGTGGACTATCTCTTCAGGTGGATGGGCACCGAGTTCATCCCGGGCTATCGCGAAGCGAACCGGCCCGGCGGCTACGGCGGCGGCGAGGAGGCCGCCGCGGGTGACGACGCCGAAAGCGAGCGCAAGCCCGCCGCCACGACGGCGAGCGGGCTGGCCGATGGGCAGGGAAAGGCCCGCACCAACGGTGAGCCCACGACGAGCCGGGGCAAGCACCCCTCCGGCTCGAACGGCCACGCGACTCCCGCCGTGAAGGCGACGCCGGCGAAGGCGGTGGCGTCGGCGTCGGCCGCCCTGCTCGAGCGGGCCGGTCTGAAGATGGCGTCCGACCCGAACGCGAGTCCGGCCGATCGGCAGAGCCAGTTCGCCAAGTTCCAGATCGACGCCCCCATCTGCGACGGCTGCGGGGCGATCACCGTGCGGAACGGCAACTGCTACCTCTGCCACAACTGCGGCAACAGCATGGGCTGCTCCTGAGCGGTGGCGTTGGGCCGGTTGTGACGAATGTGCGTCGGGGGGGCCGACGGCGTGGAGCCGAAACAGGGGCCGGGTCGATGCTCAGTGCATCGAACTTCGACCTGTCGCCGCATTCCGTCGGAGGTGCCAACCCCAACGCGTTGATCCGGATCCTTTGAAAAGCTCGTGCCCGTCACGGCCCGATCCGCGTCAGTCTCGCAGTTTTCTACCCCGCTCGCAGGCGGACGACAGGCTCGATCCACGCAGGGCCGTGGCAGACCCAAACTGCCACGGCCCTACGCTTTTTGCCGGCAGTTCCCGGGCCCGACACCCCCGCACGCACGGCCGGCGGACGAGGAGCAGGCGGTTTGCCCGCCGTTCTCGGCGGAATTAGCATACGACCTCCGGGAAGGCGCAGCGGCTTTTCGCAGGCGCATCTGGTTCACATGGGAGGTGCGTCGTGCGTCGCTGGCTGCGGATTCTGGTGGTGGGATCGCTCACGGTCGTGATGGCGATCGATTCGGCATCGGCATGCCGGTTTGTGCGTCGTAGGTGCCGCCCACGTTGCCGCGTGGTGACCTGCCGGATGGTCGAGACCGGGTGCCGGCCGTCCGCGGTGATCGACGCATGCAACTCCTCTCAGTGCTGCGTGCCCGCCGACGGTTCGGCGCACGCGGTGATCGACGAACAGGAGGCCGTGGCCGAGCCCGGCGAGTCGGCACCGGTGGCGAAGCAGCCGACTCCTGCCATGCCCGAGCCGAGACGGATCGATTCTCAGGTGCCCTCCACCGAGCCCGTTATGCCGGCTTCGGCGGAAAATCCGCTGCCCGCACCACAGTTCAAGACCGCGGCGGAGATCCTGGCCGAGTCGGAGGAAAAGAATCGGAGGGAGCAGGAGGCCGCCAGGGTGTCCCCGCCCATGCCCGCGCCGCAATTCAAGACTGCCGCCGAGATCCTCGCCGAGGCGGCGGAGAAGGAGGCGGCGGAGAAGCCGGCCGACAGTCCGTTGGCCGACACCCCGGAGCCTGCGACCGAGAAGCCGATGGCGAAGGGACAAGATCGGCCGGAGGAGCCGGCCGAGCCAGCCAAGCCGGAGGAGTCCACGGTGCCTGCGCCGAGCAAGCCGGCCGGCAAGAAGCCGGAAGACAACCTCTTCGACGAGGACGCCGCCCCGCCGGGAGGCGAGGATCGCGATCGCAGCCGCCGACAGCCGCCAAAGAAGCGGGGACCGGCGGACGACGCCCCCGACAACCTGTTCGACGAGCCCGACGCTCCGCCCCCGAAGGCTCCTGCCGAGGAGCCGGCCGCGACCGAGGACAACCCATTCGCAGGCATCGTCGAACCGCCGGCCGAGCCGGTGCGGCGATGGATCGACGACACTGGCCGCCACGAGACGGTCGGCCGGCTCGTCGAAATCCGCGCCGACAGTGTGAGGATTCTCAAGGGTAACGGCCGCCACACGACCGTGCCGCTCGGGCGGCTCAGCCGGCACGACCTGAACTATGTGAGGACGACCGGAGAGCGGCTCGCGGCCCAGAAGGCCGCGGCGCCCGCCGTCACCGACACGGCCCGGCGGTAGCGCCGATCACTTTTCATCGAGGACAGCGACCGTCTCGAAGGCCCTGCCCTCGAGCATCTCGAGCGACGCGCCGCCGCCGGTCGAGACATGGCTCACGCGGTCGGCATAGCCGAGCTGCTCGACGGCTGCCGCGGAATCGCCGCCGCCGATGATCGTGATCGCGCCCTGCGCCGTGGCGTCGGCCACCGCGTCGGCGACGGCCTTCGTGCCGGCGTCGAAGGGAGGCATCTCGAACACGCCCATCGGCCCGTTCCACACGACCGTGCCGGCGGTGCGGATGATCTCGGCGTAATGCCTGGCCGTCTCCGGCCCGATGTCGAGCCCCTCGAAGCCGTCGGGGATCTCGCCCGCCTTCACGATTTTCCTGTTCGCATTCGCTGAAAAATCATCGGCGCAGTGGGTGTCGACCGGGAGCACGAGTTTTCCTCTGCCGGCGGCGAGCAGTTGCTTGGCGAGGTCGAGCTTGTCGGGCTCGACGAGCGACTTCCCGGTCGTGCCGCCCTGGGCGAGCGAGAACGTGTAGGCCATCGCACCACCGATCAGGACATGGTCGCAGATCGAGAGCAGGTTCGTGATCACGGCGATCTTGTCGCTCACCTTCTTGCCGCCGAGGATCGCGACGAACGGCCGCTTCGGCCGGGCGATCGCTTCGGCGAGATACTGGATCTCCTTCTCCACGAGAAAGCCCGACACGGCCGGCTTGCCGGCGGCCTTCATCGCCGCGGGCACCGCGTGCATGCTCGCCTCGGTGCGATGGCAGGTGCCGAAGGCGTCGTTCACGTAGGCGTCGGCGAGGGCCGCGAGGCCGTCGACATAGGCTCTGTCGTCGCCCTTCTTCTCCCCCTTGTTGAACCGCACGTTTTCCAGCACGAGCACGCCGCCGGCCGGGAGGGCCCTGGCCTTGGCCTGCGAATCGGCGCCGCCGGTGTCGGCTGCGAGCACCACGGGCGTGCCGAGGAGTTCACCCAGCCGCTTCGCGACCGGCGCGAGCGAGAACGCCGCCTCGGGCCCCTTCCCGGCGGGCCGGCCGAGGTGCGACATGAGGATCGCCTTGCCGCCACGATCGAGGATCGAGCGAATCGTGGGCAGGGCCATCCTGATCCGGCGATCGTCGGTGATCGCGCCGGAGTCGTCCTGCGGCACATTGAAATCGACGCGGACGAGCACGGCCTTGCCACGCGGGTCGAGATCGGCAACGGATTTTTTTGGCATGGGAAACTTCCTTTATTGGGCGCAGGCGGGAGGATCCGCCGCGAATCTACGCCTTCGTGGTGCGACGGCAAGGGGAACGCGGGCGGGCCCTTGCGCGGCATCACGATTTCGACAGGCGGCCGGGGCACCCGGCACCGATCTGACCTTCGGGAAACCGCCGCGGGCAGATAGCCTGTCTCTCATGGTCGGCGGATTCGCAAGGCGACGCGGTGGGCAGAGTTCGGGATGGCTGCTGGCCGTCGTCGCGGCCGCCACCGGGCTGGAGGCGGCCGCCCAGCCCCCCGCGGCGGCACCACGGGCCATCGATCTCGCCGCCAGCCGCGTCTACGTGCTGGTCGGCAAGAGTGGGCTCGTCGGCCACGTGCACGCGGTCGAGGGCCGGCTCGCTGCCGGGCAGGTGATGCTCGGCGCCCGAGAGCAGGCCGGAACGCTCGTGTTCGACATGCGGTCGTTCCTCGCCGACACTCCGGCAGCCCGGAGGACGCTCGGCGTGGAGGGCGATGTCGATGCCGGCACGCAGCAGCAGACCAACGCCAACATGCTCGGCCCCGAGGTGCTCGACGTGGCCCGCCATCCGACCGCCCGGTTCGACATCCGCTCCGCCCTGCCCGCGGCCCAGCAGCAGCCCGCCAAGCCCCCGACCTATGAACTTGTCGGCACGTTCAAGCTGCATGACACGACCCGTCCGCTCGCGCTCATCGCCACCGCCGAAGAGGGCGGGACCGCAATACGGCTTCGCGGCGGATTCTCGATCCGCCAGACCGACTTCGGCATGAAGCCGTACGCGAAGTTCGGCGGCATGGTGGGCGTCGCAGACGAGCTCAAGATTTGGGGCGACATCGTCCTGCCGGCCGTCGGGGCTCCGTGACAGCCATGATCTCCGCCGCGGGAATCACGAAACGGGCGATCCAGAGCCACTACGACGTGGCGACCCCCTTCTACCGCCTCCTGTGGGGTCCGCACATCCACCACGGCCTGTGGGACGATGCCGCCTCCACGCTCGCGCCGCACGACGCCCAGTTGCGGCTCACCGAGACGCTCGCCGATCTGGGCCGCCTCCGCGCCGGCGACCGCGTGCTCGACGTGGGCTGCGGAATGGGGGGCTCGGCGATCCTCCTCGCCAAGGCCCGCGGCTGCCGCGTGACCGGAATCACGCTCAGCGGCCTCCAGCGCCGGTGGGCACGAACGGCCGCATGGTGGCAGGGCGTGGCGGCGGCGACGGAGTTCCGCCGCGCCGACGCCGAAACGGAGGTGTTCGCGCCGGGATCGTTCGACGTGGTGTGGAGCATCGAATGCACCGAGCACCTCGCCGACAAGCGGCGGTTCTTCGAGCGTGCCGCGGCATGGCTCCGGCCCGGCGGCCGCGTGGCGATCTGCGCGTGGCTGGCGGCGGAAGACGCGGCCGCGACCGAGGCGAAGCGACGGCAGGTCGAGCGGGTCTGCGAGGCGTTCCTCTGCCCGTCGCTCGGGAGTTTTTCGGACTATTCAAGCTGGATGGAACAGGCTGGTCTCGTCGTGGATGAAACACGTGACTGGACAAGTCGCGTGGCACGCACCTGGGAACTCTGCGAATCCCGCGTGCGTTCCTGGGGCATCGACAGGCTCGCGCCGTGGATCGACCCGGCCCAGGCGCTGTTCGTCGATCATTTTTCCACGCTCCTCGGAGCCTACCGCTCCGGTGCCATGCAGTACGGATGCTTCGTGGCCCAGCGCCCGCCCGCCTGATTCGCCTCCGCACCCCTCACGGAGCCCCGCACGGATGCAGGGATTCACGCACACCATCGTCCGCTCCGGCGGGATCGCCTTCGGCGCGGCCACACACGCGCTCTTCGCCGTCACGGTCTGGCATCTCGTGTGGTTTCTCGCCGGGCACGGTCCCGGCGCCGGGACGGCGCCCGCGGATGGCGCGACGACGGTCCGGGCGATCACGATCGACGCCGTACTCGCCACCATGTTTGCGATGCCGCACAGCATTTTGCTCCTCCCGGCCGTGCAGCGCTCGCTCACGAAGCATCTCGTGCCGCCAGCGTTCTACGGCTGCTTCTACTGCGTGGTGACGTGCGTCGCGCTGCTCACGACGATCTTCGTCTGGCAGCCGAGCGACGTGATCGTCTGGGCGTGGCCCGCGTCACTCGGGCCGTGGGTCACCGCCGCCTTCGTAGGCTGCTGGGGCCTGCTCCTGTATTCGCTCCACCTCACCGGCCTCGGCCATCAGACGGGATTCACTCCCTGGTGGCGGTGGGTGCGCGGCCTGCCGCAGGAGCGGCGCGAGTTCCGACCGCGTGGGGCATATTCAATCCTCAGGCACCCGGTCTACCTGAGCTTCCTGGGCCTCGTCTGGTTCACGCCGGTCGTGACGCTCGATCGGGCCGTGCTGATCATGATCTGGACGGCCTACATCTTCATCGGCAGCACGCTCAAGGATCGGCGGCTCGCCTTCTTCATCGGTGAGCCGTATCGCGAATACCAGGCCAGGGTGCCGGGCTACCCCGGCATGCCGCTCGGGCCGCTC
>RFPF01000122.1 GCA_009926295.1 Planctomycetia bacterium | reverse complement strand
TTCACGCAGGCGTCGAGCGTCGCCTTGCAGACGCCCATGATGTTGTAGCCCGGCACCACCTTCTCGCCGCCGAAGTAGGTGAGCGTGAGGATCGACGCGTCCTTGGCGAGGATCGCCCGGGCGAGCCTGCCCACGGCCAGCAGGCTGTAGGCGCTCGTTTCCATGGCGATCCGAAATCCCTCGCGACTGCAGTCGGTGGTCTCTCCCTTGAGATCTTCCATCGGCGCGTAGGCGATCGAGTGCAGGAGGAAGTCGATCGTCCCGAACTCCTGCCGGGCCCGGTCCATCACCGCCGCGATCTGCTGGTCGCTCGACACGTCCATCGGCACGAGAAACTTCGCATTCGGCTCGGGATCGGTGAGGAGCGCGACGCGGCGACGGTTTCGCTGCCGTTCGTCGTCGGGCTTGTCGGGGAGGTGCGTGAAGCCGATGTGGCCGCCCTCGGCGAGTATCTCCTTCGCGATGTACCACGCGATCGAATGATCGTTGGCCACGCCGAGCACGAGACCCTTGAGCCCATCGAACCTGCCCATGAACAACCTCCCGAGCGGCGGAGAACGTGCGGAAAGGCGGAAATGTAGCCACTCGCGGGAAATCCCTCAACGCGGGTCCTCCGCAGGCCCTTGCCGACCCGCGGCGGCGCCGGTAGAAATCAGCCGCCGCCTCGTTAGCTCAATTGGTCAGAGCATCTGACTCTTAATCAGAGGGTTCTAGGTTCGAGTCCTAGACGAGGCACTTCCCCGATGGCTCAGCGGGCGTGGCGCAGGTGCCAGCGGGTGGCGAACTTGCGGTAGGTGAACATCAGCAGCAGGTTCGGCCGCGAGAACAACAGTCGCGTCACCACGCCCCAGAAGCCGGGCTTGTGCTCGAACTCGATGTGCTCGTCGATCCGAGTCGTCGTGGCGTCGAGGGGCGTGAAGGTGTGCGTGTGCTCCCAGCGGGCGGCGGGGCCCGCGGCCTGAACGTCGGTGAACCCACGTTCCGAAACACCGCGATGCACCGCCGTCCAATGGAGCGGCAGCGGGCCCACCCAGAGCGTGAACCTCGACACGGAACCCTCCGCGAGCGGTTCGATCGAATGCAGCCGCACGAGCGTGGGGGGAGGGGTGAGTCGCTTGAGGGCGCTGGTGTCTCCATGGAATTCACCCACGGCCGAAAGCGGAGCCGGAACGGTGAACGAGTAGTCGAACGTGGGCACGGGCGCAGCCTGGAGCGGAGATCGCGCGAGGGGGTTGATAATCCCTTACCTCACGCTTTAATGACCGTGTTAGTAATACGAACGTAACAGCCGCATCCCGGCGAGGAGAACCCCGATCCATGGTCGACAAGAAGCCCGCGAAGGACGTGAACAAGTCAGCCGAGATTCGCCGGATCGCCGCCGCAATGAAGGAGAAGGGTGAGAAGCCCCGCCCGGTGGTGATCATCGCGCAGCTCAAAAAGCAGGGCGTCGAGGTGTCGTCGCCGCAGGTGAGCATGGTGCTCAAGAAGATGGGCTTCAGGCCGCGGAAGCGCCGCGGTGCCGACGCGACCGGCACGCGGCGGGAGGCCGCGGGGCGGGGCGGCCCGATCTCGGTCGAGGAACTCCTCGCCGCCAAGCGGCTCGTGAGCCACTTCGGCTCGGCCGACCGCGCGGTCGCCGCGATCGCCGCGCTCAAGCGTTTCGAGTCCTGATCGGGCTCACGCGATGCCGTGGCGGATCGCCCACACCGCGGCCTGGGTGCGGTCGCCGAGGGCGGTCTTGCGCAGCATGTTCTGCACGTGTTCCTTCACCGTCTCGATGCTGATCTCGAGGGAATCGGCGATCTCGCTGTTCGAGAGGCCCAGCGCGACCTGGCGCAGCACCTGGAGTTCGCGGGGGGTGAGGGGCACGTCGGCGTCGCCCGACGCGTCGCGGCTGGCCATCGCACCGGCCACGCGGCGAAATTCCCCCGAACGGGCCGGCGGGGCGTTTCTGGCCGCCCCTTGGATGGCGTCGAGCAGTTCCCGGCGGGTCGCGGTCTTGACGATGTAGTTGTGGGCCCCGGCGGATATGGCCCGCGCGACGTAGGTCGGGTTGTCGAAGGCCGACAGCATCACGACCCTGGATTGGGGAGCCGAAGACCGGATTCGCTTGATGGCGTCGAGCCCGCTGGTGTCGCCCAGCCGCACGTCGAGGAGCACGACGTCGGGCTTGTGCCTCCGGGCGGCGGTCACGGCCGCGTCGCCATCGGGGGCCTCGGCCACCACTTCCACGTCGCTGCCGGCAAGCATGTCCCTGATCCCGCGACGCACCATCTCGTGATCGTCCACGACCAGAAGTGTCGTTGCCATGGCCGCTCTCGGGGAAGAAAATACGCGACGTTTAAAGAGTGAATACAGCGGGCAAACGTAGCTGACGGCAGCGGCTCCGTGAAGAGGGATCCGACCCCCAGGAACAAAGCGTGGGTGAAGAAGGCGGTTTTGCGGCTCGGGATGGCGGTCCTCTTCCGGTCGTGCTGCGGGAGGCCGGCGGCGTGGTGGCCGTCTGCAAGCCGGCCGGCCTCGCAACGCAGGCACCGCCGGGCCTGCCGTCGGTCGAGGCGTGGCTGCGCGGGCGGCTCGCGACGGGCGCCTACGTGGGCGTGCCGCACCGGCTCGACCGGGCCGTATCGGGTGTGCTCCTGCTGGCCGTCACACCCCGCGCGGCCCGCCAACTCTCCCGGCAGTTCGAGCGCCGCCGGATCGGCAAGGCCTATGTCGCGCTGCTGGCGGGTGCGGGAGTCGAACGACTGCTCGCTGCCGGCGTCGATGAATGGCACGACAGCATCGCGAAGGTCGAAGGAGAGCCTCGAGCCCGGGTGGCCGACCCCGCGGAGCCCGGGGCGCGCGAGGCGATCACGCGGGTCAGGATCGCCTCACGGTCGACGGCCGGCCGGGTGTTCGTGGTGTTGGAGCCGCTCACCGGGCGTATGCACCAGCTCCGCGTCCAGGCGGCCGCCCGCGGTGCGTCGATCGTCGGTGATGTCGTCTACGGGTCGCGCGATGATGACGGATTCGTCGGGGCAGCTGATACCGATCCACGCAGCCGCCCCGTCGCGCTGCACGCATGGCGGATCACATATGCAGACCCGGATTCGGGCAGCCCGGTGACCGTCGAGGCACCGCTGCCGGCGTGGTGTCCCTGCGAGCCGGTGCCGACGGGTGGATCATGAGGGAGACGGCCAGCCCGAGTGGGCCATCCACTGCCAGATCCACGGGTGCGTCCACGGATTCCACGCCGGGTAGGCCACGGATGCCACCGACGCACCGAGCAGCAGCGCGGCGAAGCCCCGGCCGACCCGACCGCCGGCCAGACGGTCTGCCGCCGGCACCGCCGCCATCACCCACAGCGGAGCGAGCCAGAAGACCCAGCGAAATCCGCTGGAGACGCCGCCGTAGTTTCGGTCGGGCTGCGACCGGGTGAGGTAGAACGCCACCACCACCATCGACACCGCCGCGATGGCCAGCGCGAGATGTCGTTCTCCCGGTCCGGTCCTTCGGGTCCCGGCCGACAGGGACACGATGCCGGGGATGACGAGCAGCCAGGCGGGAGTGAGCGAGAAGATGCCGTGGTGACCGACGAGCGCGTGCCACGCATAGGCGGCCGGCGCCGCCTCGCCGCGGTCGACGCCCTGCGGATTTCTCCAGTAGCTCGTGAGCACCTTCCCATTCGGCAGCTGGAACTCGTAGTCGTACCAGTTGTCGGCCGCCGTCCGGTGGGCGTAGGCGGGCACGGGCGTGCCGTGGGCGAGCCAGTTCGTGCCGACTGCTGCGGCGGCGACGAGCGCCGCAGCCGGGAGAGCGGCGGCCACCGTCCGCCCCACGTCGGCAGCCGCCACCAACGCGAAGACCGCAGCGCACCAGGCGAGGGCGGGCAGCTCGAAGGCCGCCGCCAGCGCCGCCGTGGCGCCGGCCGCAGCGAACGTCCACCGCGATCGCACGCCGTCGCACGTGACTCGGCGCACGTACCAGGCGCTGGCGGCGGTGCAGGCGGCGGCCGGAAGGTGGTTGGTGAGCACGACGGCGAACGTGGTGAGGAGCGTCCCTCCCGAGATGAGCGCGGCCGCCCAGAGCCGGCCCCAGTCGGTCGTCCCGGTGGCGTCGACGAGCCGGCATGTGAAGACGATCGTGACGAGCAGCGGCACCAGGCCGAAGACCACCATCAGCCCCCGTCCGAGCTCGAACGGATGGTC
This sequence comes from Planctomycetia bacterium, assembly GCA_009926295.1. GTDB lineage: Bacteria > Planctomycetota > Planctomycetia > Pirellulales > UBA1268 > RGVT01. The sequence goes on along the minus strand of RFPF01000122.1, from coordinate 4,227 downwards.
GCCGAGGGTCCAGCCTGTGGCCGCGTGCAACAGCCAGTAGGGCCCGGCGCACAGAGTCGACAGCAGGGGAGGCTTGCTGGAGTAGAGCCGCATGCGGCCGTCGGCGTCGGCGTGGGCGACCGCGTCGATCGTGTCCCAGCCCGGCTCCCCGATGAGTTCGTCGATCGCGAACGTGCCCCGTTCGACGAGGGCGCGGATCGTCAGCCAGCGGCTCCGATCGTTCGCGGAGAGGAACGGCCTGAGCAGGCGTTTTTCCCTCTCGATGCCCGCCTGGATCGCGGCGCGGTCGACCTCCCGCCCGGCCGCCGCGGCCGCGGCGACGGCCTCCGACACGAGCCGCTTCTCGAGGGCGAGTTTGTCGACGCTGGCGACGGAGCCGATGCGGCCGAGCACCGCTCCGGCCGCGAGCATCGCGAACAGCAGGTAGACGCCGCGCCGCAGTCGGCCGCGCGACACGTGGCTCACGGCACGGGCGGCGAGGAGTCCCCGGCCCCGGACGCGTGTCGCCACGCGCACGAGGTCGAAGAGCCCCGCGAAGAAGCGTGAGACTCCGTACTTCGAGCGGCCGTGCCGGCGGCGGCGATGATGCACGGGCATCTCGACCGTGCGATACCCGCGGGCGGCGGCGAGCACCGGCATGAAGCGGTGCATCCCCGTCTCGAGCGGGAGGCCCGCGAACACCTCGCGGCGAAACGCCTTCAGGCCGCAGTTGTGGTCGTGCAGGTGCAGGCCCGTCAGCAGGCCGACGAGCGCGTTGAAGACGCGCGAGGGAAGCGTCTTGTGCCACGGGTCGAGCCGGGGCGTCTTCCATCCGTTGACGAGGTCGACGCGGGCCCTTCCGGCGGCGGACGTCTCCAGCCGCGCGAGCATGCCGGGAATCTCGGCCGGGTCGTCCTGGCCGTCGCCGTCGAGCATGACGACGAACCTGCCGCTGCAGCGGGCGAAGCCGGCGGTGAGCGCCGCCGACTTGCCGCGGCCGGCGGGGTGGCGGATGCACGCCACTCGGCGGTCGGCCGCAGTCGCGGCGTCGATCTCCCGAGCGGAGAAGTCCGTCGAGCCGTCGTCGACCACGAACAGTTCCCACGCCCGACGTGTGGCGTCGAGTACTTCGCGGATTTCCTCGATCAGAGGGCCGATGTTCCCCGCCTCGTCGCGCACCGGAACGACGATCGACACATCGGGGGTGGACATTGAGAAGGGCGTCGGGAGGCGGACTGCGGCCGGGCGGAAACGCGTTCCACAAGAGGATACCCTCACCGCGGGCGGCCTGTCATGCTGGCGCGACGTCCGGCCGCGGCGTACACTACGCGGAACCGCCGGACCCGGCGCCGGTTCACGCGAACGTCAGGAGCACCGATGACGAGACTGGTTTCCCTCGGAGTGATCCTCGGGCTGGTCGTCGTGTTCGGGCTGCTTTCGCTGCGCGTCATGTCGAGCTTTCTCCTGCCGCTGCTGCTGGCGGCGATGCTGGTGGTCGTCTTCGGTCCGCTCCATCGCTGGCTCCGCGATCGGATCCGGGCGCCGGAGTGGGTGGCAGCCGGCCTGACGACGCTGTTCGTGCTCCTCATCGTGCTCGTGCCGCTGTTCCTGCTCGTGGCCCGTGCCGGGGGCGATGCTGTGGCCATGCTGCGATCGCCGGGCGGCCTCGAGCTCGATGCCAACGTGCTCGGCGGGCTCGTGGCAGCGATCAACGACGCCACCGGCCTGCACCTCACCGCCGCCGCCGTCAACTCCGAACTGCAGCGCGTGGCCGAGGATTGGATCGGGCCGATCGCGGCCCGGACGCCGGTCGTGATCGCCAAACTCGTGATCGGGCTCGTCGTCATGACGGTGTCGCTGTTCTACTTCCTCGCCGACGGCCGGCGGATGTTCGCGGCAGTCACGCGGCTCGTGCCGCTCGATTCCCGGTACCAGTGGCAGCTGCTCGAGGAGTTCGAGGAGGTGAGCCGGGCGGTGGTGTCGTCGACGCTCCTGGCGGCCATCGTGCAGGCCGTGCTGGCGGGGATCGGCTTCTCCGTGGCGGGCCTCCGGGGAGTGTTCCTCCTCACGCTGCTGACCTTCTTCGGAGCCCTCGTGCCCTTCGTGGGCGCGGCCGCCGTGTGGGGTGCCGCGAGCCTCTACCTGCTGTTCTTCGTCAAGGACACCTGGGCGGCGGCCGGGCTCGCCGCGTGGGGCCTGTGCGTCGTCTCGACCATCGACAACGTCATCAAGCCGATCGTCCTGCACGGGCAGTCGAAACTGCATCCGCTCCTGGCCCTGCTGAGCGTGCTGGGAGGCGTGGGGGCGCTCGGCCCGATCGGGATATTCGTCGGTCCGATCGCGGTGGCGTTCCTCCAGGCGGCGCTCACCATGCTCCAGACCGAACTCGACCATTTTTCCCGTGGCGGCACTGCGTCCGGGGGTATCGATGACGTCGCGGCCAAGGGAGTTGCACAAATGCCCTCCGTCAGGGTGAAATCCTCCTGACCAGCCCGACAGAACCCGGAGTTTTCCCCATGCTGATCAAGATGATGTTCATCCTCGCCGCGGTTCTGGCGACGGGCATCGAAACGGCATACGTGCCCACCGAGGAGGGTGGCGGCGAGTATCTCGTCCGCGTCGAGCCCGACCTCGTCCGCAACGCCAACCCGTACACTCTGACGAGCGACGTTCCCGCAGACTCGCGGAACGTGCGCAGGGTCAAGGTCTACGTGGCCGATGCGTGGCCGTCGGCCGTGGAGCGGTCGATCGCCGAGGCGGCCAAGCGACCGCGGGCGGCTCCCGTGGCGGCGCTCGCGCCTTCGTCGACGAGGCTGGCGGATGCGGAGGTGAAGACAGTCGGGGCCGAGAAGCCGTGGGGCTGGCTGATCGCCAGCCTGATCGCCCTGTTCCTCTCCCTGGGCCTGAACGTGTTCCTCGGAATGCTGCTGGCGCAGATGCGGCAGCGGTATGTGAGAGATCTGGGTGCGGCCCCGCTGAGTTCCTGAAGAGATCAGCCGCGTCTCCGCGGCCGACGCTCGTCGGCACGGCGGCCGGATCCGAAGAAGAACTCCTCCGCCTCCCAGGTGGGCGTGGGACCGACGGCGTCGGGCGGCGGTTCGGCCGCCGGCGTCGGAACCGCCGCCGGCTCGGGAGCGGGCGGCTGCTCGGCCGGGCGGCCGCGTTTGCGCTGCCGCGACGGGCGCGATGGGCGGGCGGCACGTTCGGCGGCGCCGCGGGCGTGAAGCCACTTCGCCGCCGGGTCGCTCAGCGACCGAACCCGGGCGCCTGCCTCCGTGAAAATCCTCGCCACGTGGGCGTGGCAGGTGAGGACCAGCATCTGCCGTGCGTGCGGCTCGTCGCCTGCGAACTCCACCAGCACCCGCGCGGCGGCGAGAGCCCGGGCGTCGTCGAAGTTGACGAGCGCGTCGTCGATGACCACCGGCAGCCGCACCCCGTGGCGTTCCAGATCGCGCACGAGCGCGAGCCGCAGGGCGAGAAACACCTGCTCCCGGGTGCCGCGGCTGAGTCGGTCGGGACTCCACGGCGCGTTCTCCGCGTCGTGCACCTCGAGGCGGGCCTCGTGGATCGACGTCGTGATCGAGGTGTAGTGGCCCTCGGTGAGCCTGGCCAGCCACCGCGAGGCCTCCCTGAGCACGGCCGGTTGGTGGTCCCTTGCGAAGGCCGCCCGCGTCTCCTCGAGCAACGCGGCTGCCCGCTCGAGGAGCTGTCGGCGGTGAAGGTGTCCCTCGAGCTCCTGCTCGATCCGCTCAGTCAACTTAAGAATCTGGTCGCGCAGAATCGTGCGACGAACCTGTGCAGTGGCGGCCCTGAATTCAGGATCCGTCTTCCAGAGCCACAGGCTCACCGGTCCGGGAGGCTCAAGAGGAGTCGGCACCCAGCCCCCAGTAGAAGCCGGGCCAACTTCATTCTCCCCCTCTTGAGTGTCCGAACATACACGAATCTCAATCGGGGCCACTGTGCGCCCCCGATTGGGATTCTCTTTTACCCAGGCCTGAATCTTGCCGATCATATTGTCGCGTTCCGCGGTCATTTCCTTACCTGGATATGGTGTCGAACCTTAAGGTCTTGGCGAGCCCGGCCAGGCCCCTCAGTCGGAATCCCCATCCAGCATCTTCTTGTGAACTATCCTATTGAGCTCATCACGCTCCCGCTCAGCATCCAAATTCTTCTTGCAGAAATCCACATACTGGCTCATACGATCGAATACATGCGCCGGAAGTTTACAGACGTCGAAAAAAATCCCAT
>RFPF01000121.1 GCA_009926295.1 Planctomycetia bacterium | reverse complement strand
CTGCCCGTGCCCTCGAGCGGGCTGTGGGAGCGAGCGCAGGCATGGATGCCGAAGCGAAGCGGACACGCAGTGAGCGGAGGGCTGGAGGCCCGGAGCGAACGTCCGGCGAGCGGGCACGGGCAACCCCGGCTACGGGATGCCTTGCGTTGCAGAATCGCAAGTCCGCAACTTGCCCGCCCGTGTACCGTTCAAGAGGTGGGGCACCGAGACAAGGAGTTCGCCATGACCGCCGCACAGAAGCGTCCCGCCCGCGGCCCGTCCCTCCGGGCCTGCATCGAACGGCTCGAATCCCGCTCGATGATGGCAGCCCAGCCGCTCCCGCCCACCCCGCTCGTGAGCGAGTCGATCGACGGCACGGGTAACAATCTCGCCCATCCCGACTGGGGCAGCGCCGGCGTCGATCTCCTCCGCATCGCGCCGGCCGCGTATGCCGACGGCATCTCCGCCCCGTCGGGCGCCGATCGCCCGAACGCCCGGGCGATCAGCAACGCCCTCTCCCCGAGTCCGGCGGACGGCATCACCAACGACCGCGATTTTTCCGCGATGGTCTACGCCTGGGGGCAGTTCCTCGACCACGACCTGGGCCTCACGGCGACGGCCTCGCCCCGCGAGCGGTTTTCCATCCCCGTGCCGGCCGGCGACCCCTCCTTCGACCCGGCGGGCACCGGCGTGATGACGATCTCGATGTCGCGTTCGGCCTACGACCCGCTCACGGGCACCGGCGTGGGGAGCCCCCGCCAGCAGACGAATTCGATCACCGCCTTCATCGACGGTTCGCAGGTGTACGGCAGCGACGCCACGCGTGCCGCCGCCCTGCGAGAGTTCGCCGGGGGGCGTCTGAAGACGAGCGCCGGGAATCTCCTGCCGCTCAACACCGCGGGCCTCGCCAACGCCAACGACGCGCACGTGGTTCCCGACGACCAGCTCTTCCTCGCCGGTGACGTGCGGGCCAACGAGAATCCCGAGCTCTGCGCCCTGCAGACGCTCTTCGTCCGCGAGCACAACCGCCTCGCGGCGGCGGCGGCGGCGAAGAACCCCACGTGGACCGACGAGCAGCTCTACCAGCACGCCCGCCGGATCGTGATCGCGGAACTCCAGAAGATCACGTTCGACGAGTTCCTGCCGGCCCTGCTCGGGTCGCAGACGCCGGCCGCGGCCGCCCTGCACGCCTATCGCGGCTACCGGGCCGACGTGAACCCCGGCATTGCGACGGAATTCTCGACCGGCGCGTTCCGCTTCGGCCACAGCATGCTCGGCAACGACATCCAGTTCCTCGACAACGACGGAAATGCCGTGCATGCCCCGATGGAGCTGCGCGACGCGTTCTTCAACACGCCCGTGCTCAAGCAAACCGGGATCGACCCGGTGCTCAAGTATCTCGCCAGCGACCGGGCGCAGGAGATCGACACGAAGGTGGTCGACGACGTCCGCAACTTCCTCTTCGGCCTGCCGGGGCAGGGCGGCTTCGACCTCGCCGCCCTCAATATCCAGCGCGGCCGCGACCACGGCCTGGCCGACTACAACGCCATCCGCGCAGCCTACGGCCTGCCGAAGGTGACGAGCTTCGCCCAGATCACGCCGGAAAAGGCGACCCAGGACGCCCTCGCCGCCACCTATGGCAGCGTCGACAAGCTCGACCTGTGGGTCGGCGGCCTGGCCGAGAAACACCTGCCCGGCTCCAGCCTCGGCGAGACCTTCACGAGGATCCTCGTCGACCAGTTCACGCGGCTCCGCGACGGCGACCGCTACTGGTATCAGAATGCGCTGCCCGGAGGCCTCGTGCGCGAGATCCAGTGCACCTCGCTTTCCGACATCATCCGCCGCAACACGGCGGTCACCAACCTGCAGGGAGACGTGTTCTTCTTCCGGACGGCGGTCGGCGGCAACGTGTTCGCCGACTTCAACCGCGACGGCCGGCGGCAGGCGCCCGAGGTGGGGCTGGCGGGAGCCTCCGTCGCGATCGTCAACGCCGCCGGCGTCACCGTCGCCTCGACGACGACCGATGCCCGGGGCAACTACGTCTTCAAGGGTCTCGACCTGGGCACGTTCCGCGTCGTGGTGACGCGGCCCGGCGGCGACACGGTGTCGAGCCGGACGATCGCGGTCACCCGGGGCGGCGAAGTCCGCGACGTGAACGTCGCGGTCGCCCCGAAGACCACGGTCGCCCCGACGCGTCCGGCGGCGCCCCGTCTCGACGGCCCCGCCCGTACCGCGGTGTTCGCCTCCCTCGGCGTCAGCGACCTCGGCCCCGCCCGCCGGTCGTGAGCAGTGCTCCGCCGGCATTTGGCGGCCCGGACATGCCACTGCCATACTTCCCGTTCCGGGAGGAGTGGCGATGGAGTTTCACGGGTTCACGAATGGTCTCTGCATCATCCTCGGCGGCATCGCGGCTTCGATCCTGCTCGTCGCCGGCGTGCGGAAGATGTTCGCCAAGGACATCCTGCTGCGGGCCCACGACATCACGGGCAACCTGCTCTCGGTCGTGGGCACCCTCTATGCGGTGCTCCTCGGCCTGATCGTCGTCGACGCGCTCGTTCGCTTCGAGCATGCGATCGACGTCGTCCAGGAGGAGTCGAACTCCCTCGCCGACATCTTCCTGCTCGCCGAGCGGCTGCCCGCCCCGGAGCGGAGCCGGCTCCAGGAAACCTGCAAGGCCTACGCAATCCAGGTGGTCGAGGACGAGTGGCCGCTGATGGCGACCGGCCACGCCAGCATGGCCGCCCGGAAGACGGCCTTCGAACTGGCGAAAAGCCTCGACACGTTCGAGCCGAAGACGGAGGCGGAGAAGGTGGTCTACCCGATCATCCTCGAGCAGATCCGCGAGCTCTGGGACTGTCGCCGCGAGCGGGTGGGCACGGCGGAGTTCGGCATTCCCGCGGTCGAGTGGTTCGTGCTGATCGTGGGGGGCGCGGTCACGGTGCTCTTCGCGGGCCTGTTCCGCGCGGAGAGCGTGAGCCTGCAGCGGTTCCTGACGGCGATGGCCGCACTGCTGATCGGGCTCAACCTGTACCTCGTCTCCCTCTTCGGCTATCCGTTCTCGGGCGAGCTCACGGTGTCGAGCCGGCCCTTCAAGGTCGACATCGCGATCTTCGAGGGCCGGTTCAGGGACATTCCGCTCCACGAGAACGAGCGGCCGCCGGAGTGATCGCGTGGCTCGGCGGCGGGTAGACTTCCTTGCCGGGATCACTCCCGCCTCGGGCCCGTAGCTCAGCGGTTAGAGCAGGGGACTCATAATCCCTTGGTCGTGTGTTCGAATCACACCGGGCCTAGTTGGTTCGAATCACACCGGGCCTAGTTGTTTTTTGAGGGTCAGATAGGTCGTTGTTGCGCGTGTTGTTGCCGAATCGCAGGGCGACGCGCCAGTTGGATAGAGTAACGGGCGAGCATCGGCCCCTGGGCTTTGGAGTCCCGAGGAACACAACCATGGCGACCGTTTCCTACCCGCATATTGAATTGAGCGCGGACGGCGTGCCGTATCTCGAAGGCACGCGCACCAAAGTCGTCGAGATTGCCCTCGACAGCCTCGCCCATCACTGGGACGCCGAGGAAATTCAGCGGCAGCACCAGCAACTGACGATGGGGCAGATTCACGCCGCATTGGCGTACTACCACGACCATCGCGAGGCCCTTGACGCCGATATCGCCCAGCAACTGGCGGATGTCGATCGCATCGCAGGCACCCAGCAGCCCTCCTTGCTGCGCGAGAAACTGAAGCGTGCGGGGCGGCAGTGAGCCTCCGGCTGTATTTCGACCACCATGTGCCACGCGCGATCGCGATCGGCGTGCGGCAGCGGGCTTCGAGGTCATTCGGGAGGCCGTGTTCGAGATCGGCGGCGGCTTCGTGATGGACGACTACGTGATGGCGAAGCCGCTGTGATCGACGAGCCGACCATCGTAAGTTGCGTGTCCACCTCGCTTGTCGGCGGCTGAACAGACCCTGCGAGTGAGAAGTTGGCGCCGCGGATTCGTCCCTGAATCTGCCCGATTCGTCCCAGTTCGATCGGCTGCGCGCCCGATTCGTCCCCGCCCAATCCCGATTCGTCACTTTGTGGCGGAATTCACTTGGGGACTACGGCATTCGTGGTAGGAATCGAGGCAGTGCGCACGATGGCTTGAGAACTTCGTAACGCCCAGCGCGCACCAATCACCAACCACGCGGGAGCCCGCTCATGATTGCCCGATTCATCGCCCGCGTCCGAACTTCGGTGACGTCCGTTGTCTGCGGCGTCCTCCTGTGCGGGGCGATCGTTGCAGGTGCGGCCAACGCCTCGCACGCCGGCCTGCTCTTCTCGGAAACCTTCCAGTACACGGTTGGCTCGAATCTGGCGGGCCAGAACGGTGGCACCGGCTTTTCGGGTGCATGGTCGGGAGGCAGCAGCACGATCGTGGCTGGGCTCACCAGCGGCTCGGGAAGCGCCGTGCAGGTCGGAACCGCCGCTTCAACCCGTACAATGGCTTTCACCGCCAGCACGTCGGGCACGAGCACATACATCACCTACCTCATGAACTCCTCCAGTTTCTCGGGCGGCAACTACACGGGGCTCAGTCTTTTCAACGGCGGCACCGAGGAGATGTTCATGGGCATCCCATGGCAGGCCCAAAAGTTCGGCTTCGACGCCCACGCCGGCAACGGTGCCGCCGACATCAAGGCGATCGACTTCACTCCGTTGACGAACACGTCGTACCTTGTCGCCCTCGGGCTCGTGCCGAGCGCCACGCCGGGCAAGGTAGACGTGAAGATGTGGGCCACGAGCAATCTGGCGATCGATCCCAACACGCTCGTCGTGGGAACTCCGAACGCCTCGCTGCTCGGGATCAAGAACAACTTCAGCTTTTCCAGCATCCGGATTGCCGGCGATTACGCCGGATCGCTCAAGATGGCGGGCATCGCGTCGTCGCCGAACGTGTCACAGGCGGCTTCCGTCTCCGTGAACGCCGTCCCCGAACCCTCCACCTACGCCATGGCCCTCGCGGGAATAGCCTGCGGCGGCTACACAATCTGGCGGCGGCGGACGCGGGCCTGACGCTACGAAGCCAACCAACGTGATTCCGACGCGAGGGGAGCAGATCGCCATCATGGGCCTGCTCCCCTCGGTGTTTTTACGGAAACCTCACTCTGCTCGTACCACCCTTCTGACTCGCCCACCACTCACTCCCTGCACCCGCGAATACACGCCCGCTCGATCCGCCGACAGGCACCGACCGGAGGCCCACTGGCGAAGAGCCTCGATCTTGTCGCCCGCAGTGACAGCCACCGGGACGACGTTCTGCGCGGCCTTACCGAGCGGTGGCTTGGGCATCGAGAAGGGGCAGGCAGGCGACTGGGAACCACCGCTCGTTCCATTTGCAGCACCATTGACCTGTTGCGCGATCTGTTGCGCATCGCCGCGCCGAACGGGCATTTTGGCCCCTGCTCTGCTTACCCGGAAATGCGTTTCGACCGGGATTGGCGCACAGTCGGGACACTAAGAGGACCGGCTGTCCGAACTCATAATCCCTTGGTCGTGTGTTCGAATCACACCGGGCCTACTTCGATTCGGATCCGTGATTTCCAGATCAGATCGCGCTTCCGGGGGCAGCGTCACGACGTCGACACGCCGCCCCGGTGGCCGGTACGCTGCGGAGGTGCAGCCGCCTCACACCGATCTGTCGGGATCGCGACAGCGAGCACGCATGCCGATGACGAACCCCAACTGGCAGCGACGTCCCGCGGCGCTCATCGTGGCGCATCCCGGCCACGAACTGAGGATCCATCACTGGCTGGAGCTGGCCCGGCCGAGCGTGTTCATCCTGACGGACGGTTCCGGGTCTGTGGGTCGATCACGGGTTCCCTCGACGCTACGGGTTCTGGAAGCGGCCGGGGCGCGGTGTGGCGACGTGCGTGGCAGGTTCACGGATGCCGAACTCTACGACCTCTTGCTCCAAGGATCCTGCCGACCGCTGGTGGAAGTGGCCGGTGTCATCGCCGACGCGATCGTGGGCGAGGGGATCCACTACGTGGTGCACGACGCCGTCGAGGGCTACAACCCGGGGCACGACCTTTGCTGGCATCTCGCCGCCGCGGCCGTCGCCCTGGCCGAGAAGCGGTCGGGTCGGCCGATCACCCGGTACGACTTCCTGCTCACGGGCCGGCCCGACGAATGCCCCGACGTGCCGGATGGGGCCGCGATCCGCGTGCGGCTCGACGAGGGGGCCCTCGCTCGGAAGCTCGCCGCAGCGGCGGCCTACCCGGAACTGAAGGGCGAACTGGACGCCGCGCTCGAACGCTCCGGATCAGCCGCCTTCGCAACCGAAGTGCTGCGGCCGGCTCCCGGCGTCGAGGATCATCTCAAGGACGACGGCGCCGTGCCGTTCTACGAGCGGCACGGCGAGTCCCGCCGAGCCTCCGGCCGCTACCGCGAGGTGGTGCGGCGTCGCGAGCACGTCCTTCCGCTCGCGGAGTCGCTGCGAAACTCCGCGGCTGGCCGGTGATCGAGCACGCCGCGGAGGCGTCATGCGAGTCCTGCTGACCAACAATACCCTCGCCGCCCGTGCCGGTTCGGAACTCTACGTCCTCGACGTGGCGCGGGAACTGAAGCGGCTTGGCCATATCCCCGTCGCCTACAGCCCGGCGCTGGGCGAGGTCGCCGACTGCCTCCGCGCGGAAAACATCCCGGTGGTCGACGATCTCGCCGCGCTGCCCTTCCGCCCCGACGTGATCCACGGGCAACACCACCTCGAGACCATGACGGCGGTCGCATCCCTCCCCGGGGTTCCGGCTGTCTATTTCTGCCACGGCTTCGCGCCCTGGCAAGAGATGCCGCCGGTATTCCCCCGGATCTTCCGCTACGTGGCGGTCGATGCCGCGTGCCGGGAACGCGTCGTGCGCGACGCCGCGGTGCCGGAAGGGGCCGTGCGCGTGGTGCTCAACTTCGCGAACCTCGAGCAATTCCGCCCCCGCGGACCGCTGCCCGCCCGTCCGGCCCGCGCGCTGGTCTTCTCGAACGAGGCGAACGAAGCGAATTACGTCCACGTCGTCCGCGAGGCGTGCGGGCGGCACGGCATCACGCTCGAGGTGATCGGGCGGGAATGCGGCAACCCCGTGGCCGACCCCCACGAACTACTCCATCGTCATGACATCGTCTTCGCGAAGGCCCGCTGTGCCATCGAGTCGCTGGCCGTCGGCTGTGCCGTCGTGATCTGCGGCACCCATGGCCTCGGTCCGATGGTCACCACGGCGAACGTCGAGGCGTTGCGCGCGTGGAACTTCGGTTTCCGCACGATGACGATCCCGCACGGCGTCGACGCCGTCGACGCCGCAATTCGCGACTACGACCCGGCCGACGCCGCGGAGACTTCCACCCTGGTGCGACAGCAGGCCGACGTCCGGGACGCGGTGCGCCGGATCGTCGACATCTACGAGGAAGCCATCCTGGAGGGCTCGCATGCCGCTCCCGATCACATCGCGGAGGTGCGGGCTCTCGGCGGCTACCTGGGATCACTCGACACGATGCTCAAGCACGCGTCGCACGGCACGCGGATCGTGGCCCCGCCGACACGGCTTCCCGACGCGATCGCGCTTTCGCCGCGTGCGGACAGGGCGTGAATGCGGAGGTTCGGCCGCCGCCCGCAGCGTCAGGATGAATCGGGCAGATTCAGGGACGAATCCACGGCGCGGGAAATACCAGCAGGCGACTCGAGTACGCCTCGGCACTGCTCGCAAAACTGTTAGCAAATGCCCTCTCCGCGCCGAAATCCTGCGCCGAGCGACACTCGCGATTCCCGAAGAATTCGCATGAGCGCGCTACGAGCGTGTCCTACTCTTCGGCGGAATGCGGCAGGAGTTCCGTGAGCCAGCCCAGGCACCCCACGTTGCCCAAGCTGTTGCCGACTGACGCTTCGCCATCGCCGGTCAACGCGGGCGAGCTTCGGAAGCCGTGAACTCCGCCAAATCGTCCTTGTGGCCGCGTTGCCGAGACGATAGTCAGGCCATCGGACATCGGCATCCCGTGTGGGTCGCGATTCCATTCCCGTGACTCTCACCCCACCGAACCGACAGAAAGCCAGATCATGAATCCGTTGAAACGCGTCGCCGATGGCCGTAGCCGCCTGGCTTCCCGTTCGAGCCTGCGGTTTGAATCTTTGGAGCAGCGGCTTGCGCTTGCCGGGAACGTCATGGCGGAACTCGTCGGCTCCACGCTTCGCCTCACCGGCGACAGCATGGGAAACGAGGTTGTGGTGGCATCGGCTGCCGGCGGCAAGATCGCCGTCATCGGTTTGGATACGACCATCAACGGCTCATCAGGATCTTTCCTGACGAACAAGCCGGTCACGAGCATCATCGCCAACCTCAATGGCGGCAACGATGCCATTGGATTTTCCAACAGTGCGCAGAATTACGCCGAGGCGAGGGTGTTCGTCGACAGCCTACGATCCGGCTTCGCAGACTCCTCCGCCGAACCCCCGTTCGA
>RFPF01000013.1 GCA_009926295.1 Planctomycetia bacterium | reverse complement strand
GCTTCGTAATTCGCTCCTCTGGAGCAACTGCCTCCGCGGGGGGTATACTGCCGAGGCCGCGGCACTCACGGCCACGCATACGGAGCGAGCAATGTCGTTTCTCAACAACTTCTACGACAACAACTACGGCTTCGTGCACGCCGCTCAGGCGATGGGCACGATGCAGGCTGCCGCGAACTCCCGCCGGGCGGCGGAAGCCGCCGCCATCGCCGCCGAGGAACAGCGGAAGACCCGCCAGAGCCAGGAGCGGGTGGAGGAGAGTCAGCGACGAATGGAAGCGGAGGCCAAGGAGGCCAACCGCAAGCGGCTGCAGCTCGAGAAGGAAAAACTCGACCTCGAGAAATCGCGGCACGAGGCTGACCAGCGCCAGAAGGACGACGCCGCTTCGTTCCGCCGCTTCACCGCCTTCTCGTTGGCGTTCGCCGACAAGTTGATCGCGGCCCTCGACTGACCCAGCGGCCTTCCCGAGCGGTGCATCCACATGCGGGCGACCACGACGGTGCTGCTGGGGGCTGTCTGCGAGATGCTCCACGAGACGCTCGAGCGGCAGGCCCATGCGCACGAGGGGGCCTCGAACCCCTACCTCACCCACGACGACTTCGACAAACTGCGGGAACTCGACGATCGGGTGAGGCAACTGCGATCGAGGGCCGCCTGCCCAAACTTCCACGCGGCCGCCGTGGCCCTGCTCGATGCCGAGACGGCGCGTTTCAGGGAGTGTGCGGCCAACCTCGATCGACTGGCCGCACGGTGCCAGGAGGCGCAAAAGGAATTCGCGGCGGTCGTGGCCGCGGTGGCCCAGCGACTCGCCCTCGAGCTGTTCATCTGCCGGAAGACCGATGCGGCGCATCCCCTCAAGGTCTGCTTCGAGCGGTTCGTAACGGCCGGGCAGATCGGCAAGCTCGCGCCGGGCAGCGACGAGGTCGCGGCGGCAGAGGGTTTTCGCCTCGATGAATCGCGGCTCGCGGCCTGCGTCGATGATCTCGCCGCAGCACTCGACACGCTGACGCGGACCACCCGCGATCTCGTCGCCGCCTGCCGGTCAGACATCGAGCCACTGCGGGAGCGGGTGGTGGAAAACCGCGTGGTCGTGCCGAAGGGGGATCGCGGCACCGACTCGAAGACGGATCTGGGCACGCTCGGCGCCGCCGGGAGGCAGTATGCATTCCTCGACTTCACCAAGCCCCCGAAGCTCCGGGCGCTCGACTGCGACACGGCCCTCGGCCTGTACCTCAATCTGGCCGAGGATGTCGCCGCAGGAGCGATCAAGCTGAAGTCTTCCGCCGCGATCACGGCCACCTACAACGCGTTCATGGCGGCGGTGACAGGTGTCGACCGCTCCCTGTCCGACGCGATCACGCTCGAAACGCACCTTCGCGAGCGGCTGGCTGCCGCGACCGCGTTTCACCGCGATGTGGCCACCTTGCTGAAGCCCGCTCCGGTCACCGCCGCCGCCGACGCATTGAAGGCGGCCCTCGCAGCCGGCAGAGCCCTGCTCTCGCGGGCGGTCCAGCTCGCCACCATCGGCGACGGCCGGCTCGCGCAACGCCTCGCCGACAAGGCAGTCGACGCAAGCCGCGGCCTGCTTTCCAAGGACGCCGTCCAGAAGCCCCTGCGCGAGCAGGCATCGAAACTGTCGGCGGTCGGACGGGCCTTCAAGACCGTCGAGACCGAGGCCTCCCGGCAGAGGGAGGGCTGGCGGTCGCTCGTCGGCGAGATCCTCCCCGCGATCAATTCCCACGACGACCTGCGGACCCGACTGGACGAGTTTTTCGGGCTGCACAGGTCGACGCGTTGGGGTCCGGGCTCGGAACTCGGCCGCGATGTCATGGCGTTCGTGCGACGATGCCACGAATGGTGCGAACTCGCCCACTACACCCCGGCTCTGCCCTCGTGGGCCGTCCTGCACGACACCCTCGAGCGCACCCGCCCACGCGACGTCGCCGCCCCCGGCGCGTTCGCGAACGCCCTCTGTGCCATGGCCCATACACACGACGGGCTCTCGGACGACGAGTCGACTCTCATCGCCCGCATCGCGCGTGACCGCGGGCTCGGCCTGCGGCAGGAACAGGTCGACGCCATGGTTCGCCACTGGCGGAGCCTTCCGCGCGACCAGACCACGCTCCTGGCCATCGCCCAGGCGAGGGGGATGCTTGAAAATCTCTCTCAGGACCTGCGCCGCGTCGCGAAGATCGACGAGGATCTCGCGAACGACGAAATCACCGTGTATCACGCGTTCGTCGTGACGATGAGCCGAATACTGTACCCGACGTTCACCTCGTGAACGAATCGTGCGATCGCGTGCAGGAGGCCGCGAGACACGGGTTGACTATGCCGGCCTCATCAGCCGTGGCCACGCTTCGCACGCGCGACGCCGTGTTTTGGCTTTGCGTCCACACCGTTTATCGCAGCCCAAACACCGCGTCCTCCATCCGGCGGGAGAATGCCGACGGGCTCCCTGCCTTGTGCCCGATCTGCAGGCGACGGTACTCTTACGGGGGGATCAATCTTGCCTTCGGAGAAGCGTAGCAGATGCGTACAGGCAACCCGGCCCTCAACGACAGGACGTTCGAGAACTTCGGGGTGTATCGCCGCGACGTGGCCCGCGAGCACACCGCCGCCGGCACGATGACGATCCAGGGCACAGCCCAAAAGACGCTCTTTCTGCTGCTCCTGGCGATGGGCACCGCCTGCTTCACGTGGTCGCGGACCTTCACCGCCGTCGAGGCCGATCCCGCGGCCGCGATGCCGTGGGCGTTCGGCGGAGCCATCATCGGGCTGGTCGCCGGCCTCGTCATCTGCTTCAAGCACACCTGGTCGCCGATCCTCGCTCCGGTGTACGCGCTCGCCGAGGGGCTGTTCCTCGGCGGCGTGTCGGCGAGCTTCGAGGCCCAGTATCCGGGGATCGTGATCCAGGCCGTGGGCGGCACGTTCGGCACGCTTGCCGGGCTGCTCTTGGCCTACCAATCGGGGCTCATCAGGGCCACGGAAAACTTCAAGCTGGGCATCGTCGCCGCCACCGGTGGGATCTGCCTCGTCTACCTGATCTCGATGGTGGGTGGATTCTTCGGCTTCCCCGTTCCGTTCATCCACGAGGCAGGCCCGATCGGCATCGGATTCAGCCTGTTCGTCGTCGTCGTAGCGGCCCTGAACCTCGTGCTCGACTTCGACTTCATCGAGCAGGCGGCCGAGCGTGGAGCCCCGAAATACCTCGAGTGGTATGGCGCGTTCGCCCTCATGGTGACGCTCGTGTGGCTCTACATGGAGATCCTCAGGCTGCTCTCGAAGCTGCGCAGCCGCTGACCTCCCGCCGGCTCCATCCCGACACGTTTCTCCCGCCCTCGCCTTCGAATCCCGACGCCCCCCATGCCAACGCTCGCCGTGGGCGACGTCGCCCCGCCCTTCCAAGCCGTGCTGCAGGACGGCTCGCAGTTCGACTCCGCCAGCGTGATCGGGAAGAAGACCGTGGTGCTGTTCTTCTATCCCAAGGACAACACGCCGGTGTGCACGAAGGAGGCCTGCGCCTTCCGCGACTCCTACGAGAAGTTCACGGCGGCGGGCGCGGAGGTGATCGGCGTGAGCAGCGACTCGCCGGCCACCCACCTGGCCTTCGCGGCGAAGCACCGGCTGCCTTTCCCGATCATCAGCGACACCGATCGGGCCCTGCGCCGGCTGTTCGGGGTGCCGAACCCGCTCGGCGTGATCCCGGGCCGCGTGACCTACGTGATCGACCGGCAGGGCGTGGTGCGGCTGGTGTTCAGTGCATTGCTCGCCTCCGACGACCACGTGCGGAAGGCGCTCGCCGCGGTGCAGGAGGCGGGCGAGCTGGCGTGAACCGCGGTACCTGCGGGCATCACGATCGCGGGCCAGCCATCGTGCCGAACGGCTGTTCAACAAGTCGATGGCGTTCGAGCCTCCGCATACGGTCTTCTCCGTGAACGGACGCGACTGCCGGTTTCCACTGGTGACCTGCCCCGCTCACCGGGCTCTCGGCTCTGCGGGCACCAGCTTGAGGCGGTATGCACCGAGCCGTGACGTGAGCAGCCACTGTATGTAGACGAACACGAAAACGACACCAAGGCATAGCCCGACTATGCCGCCGGCAAACTGGATGAACTCCATCGGAAAACCGAGGAATCCGAGAACAAAGCCCAGCACCCCACCCAGAAGACCACCGGCCACCGTAGACGCCATGGTGGTCAGCACGCCACGCCAAAAAAAACTCCACGTGAGGCTGGCTTTCGACGCCAGTGGTAGTGACCGAACGTCGATTTCATTCGTGGAGCCCGCGGTGGCGGTCGACGCGAATACAGCCCCCGGCCGTGCAGCGCCGAAAGCGTCGGACCTGGCTTCAGGCGGATCCACCGGGTAGCCGGCCGGCGAGGGGGCGGGAGGCCGTGGCGACGCAGGCGGAAAAAGACCCTTGATGGAAGACGCCGATGCCCATTCTCCCATTCCCTCCTTCCAGATATGGTCGGTGGGCTTGAGTTGGCCACTCGCGGCGAGCGACCTGATCTGCTCGGCGGTCAGCGGACCACGCTGCGATCCGTCGATGGAAACATGCCATTCCGCTGTCACGACCCTCTCCTCCCTGGTTTATTTCTCGGGAAAAAACGTTCCTTTGGCTCATTCAGCGAACGCCCTCACGAGCGAGGCGATGCCGCTCGCCGCGTTGCCGGCGGCCGAAGACTTGGCGACGTCGTTGCCATCCGTTCCCGACGCGGCGTGCAGGCCGCCGAGCCGCAGGTTTTCATACACGGCCATCGTGGGGGCCACCCACACCTCTCCGGTGCCCCGGAACGTCTGCAGCAGTCCCTCTCCGCTGATCGCCGAACCAAGCCAGGTCTTCGTGGATTTTTCCACGGTGAACGAGATGTCGCCCCGCCGCAGCAGGCCGAAAGCCCCGTCCACCTTCAGCTCGTCGTGTGGCCCGGTCAGCGTGTAGCGAAGAATCTCGTTCTCCGGCACCGGCAGTGCGAGGACCACCCAGCCCGTCCCTCGCAGGGATGTCTGGAAGAAGCCCTGCCCGCCGAACAGACCGGCCGACAGCGAGGCCATCGGAGCCGTCTGCACAGCGATGGTCGACTCGACGGCGTAGAACATGCCGTCCGCGACCACCATCTGCTCGTCCTCCAATTTGACGACCACCATCTGCCCGAAGGTGGGCTCCAAAAATATCTGCCCGACGCCGGAGTAGCGCGGCTTGACGGCCGTCTCACCGGTCGCCAGCCCCTTGACCGCTCCCGCGAGAAATCCCCCGACGCTCTTGACGTCCGTCTCGATCGAGATGGCCCCGCGCAGAAACTGGAGCATTCCGGCCTGCAGTTGGCAGCCGCCACGATCGAGCGTGATCCTCGCCTGCTTGAGCATCATGCCCTGCTGATGGGCGAAGTACAGCGACTGAGCGATCCCCATGCTCTGGCAGCCGCGCAGCGGGTGATACTCCAGTATGTCGACGACGGACTGCCGCCCCCGCGCCGATTGCTTCACGTCGAACGGCTCGTTTTGTGGGGCGATCCACGGGGTGATCGTGCTCTCGTGCGGAATCGCCGAGGATCGCGGCGGCGCAGGCGGTGGCGACGATGGCGGTGCGGGAGTTGCCCGCGGCGGTTCGACCTCCAACGTCGTGGCCGCCACGTCGAAAGGCTCCTTGCAGCGGGCGCATGTGACCCGCTTCCCGGCGAACTCCGGGCGATACTTGTATGTGGCCCCGCATGAAGGGCATGTGATGTCGGTGCTCATGTCCCTGCGCCGAGTGTCGCGTTGCACGCCGACGGTGTCGAGCGTCTCCGACGCCGCCGGACGAATCGAGTCGGCCCCCGTGGCCTCTACCGGTCGTGGGAGTGTACGCCGCGCCGGTCAGGGGGTCTACCCCTTCACCCGGCCCGGATGGCACCCCCGAAAGGTGCTTGCTGGTATCCTCAAACGGATATGACGACGACACCCCCCGATGCTTGGAACGCGAACCTCGGCTTCGGGCTCGCCATCGCGGCCTCCGTGCTGTGGGGCCTCACCTACTGCCTCGACGAGCGGGTGCTGGCGAACGTGTCGGTCTTCAAACTGTATTTTCTCCACTGCCTCTGCGGAACCGTCGTCGCGGGCGTCATCCTGCTCGCTCAGGGCGTCTCGCCCGCAGGTCTCGTTTCGCTGGACCTCGAAAGAACCGGCCTGCCGCTCATCGCACTCACTCTTCTCACGGCCACGGCCGCAGCGCTCTCGATCCTCGGGTCCATCCAGCTGCTCGGGGCCAACAAGTCGGCCGTGCTCGAGATTTCCTACCCGCTGTTCGTCGCCCTGTTTTCGGTGCTCCTCTTCAAGGGGCACCTTCAGCTTCCCGTGGTGATCGGCGGCATCTTCATCTTCATCGGGTCGGCCATCATCGTGATGGCGAAGTCGCCGACGCACTGAGCCTCGACCGATGACTGCCTACCGCGACGAATACGATGACGACGATGGGGAAGACGACTGGGACGAGGATGGCGACGACGAGCCGACGGTGCCCTGCCCCTACTGCCGGGCGGAGATGATCGAGGACGCGCCGCAGTGCCCCGCCTGCGGCCGCTACGTCTCCGCGGAAGACCACCCTGGCCCGCGGCAGCCGCTCTGGATCATCGCCACTGCCGTCGTGTGCCTGGCGATGGCGATCGGGTGGGTGCTGGCCGGGCTGTAGGGATCACGCTTTGGCGGGCCCGGAATCGGAAATCACCGCGTCGAATCCGACCAGATCGTCATCCCTCTCGAATGTCTTGTAGCCACTCAGCGTGGTGATCGTTTCAGGCCGCAGGTTCCACCATGGGCACCGGAACTTCGCGCCGCACTTGCAGTTGACGCGGTTGCCTATCAAGGCGACTCCGACGCCAAACACCTTCTTACAGCCTGGGCACTGCACGTTCCATTTCGACTCCTTCACGTCGAAAGGCCCTGCGAGGCCCAACACCATGCCGAAGGGAAGATCGTTTGCCTCGATCGTCGACAGCATTTCTGTCGTCACCGTTCCATCCACGCCCGCAAGTCGATCCGCGTGATTACCGAGGGTTTTCTCGTACACATTGCGGACGAAGCGGGCGTTGCCGAACTTCTCGTCTTTCTTCGCATACGCGCGATTGAAGAGAATCGCGAGGTTGGCACGAGCATCCTGGGTCAAAGCATACGAGTTGGCGGCACACATCCGCTCGTAGATTCGACACAGATCGGCGACATGATAATCGTCGAAATGAATGAACCTCGTGAATCGACTCTCGAGCCCAGGATTCGTCGCGAGGAACTCCTGCATCTGCCGCGGATACCCGGCCACGATCACGACGAGACGATCTCGCAGATCCTCCATTTTTTTCAGGAGCGTATCGATCGCCTCCTGGCCGAAGTCGGTCCCTGCGTCCTTCTTCGACAGGGTGTATGCCTCGTCGATGAAAAGCACGCCGTTGATCGCGGTGTCGATGATCTCCGTGGTCTTGATGGCCGTTTGGCCCACGTAACCACCGACGAGCATCGACCGGTCCGCTTCGACCAGCGTCGGGGTTCCCAGGATCTCGAACCCGTAGAGGATCCGGCTGACGATCCGCGCGACCGTGGTCTTGCCCGTGCCCGGGTTGCCGGTGAACACGAAGTGCAGTGACTGATTCGGGAGCGGGAGGCCCGCGGCGAGCCGTTGCTGGCGGACTTTCAGGAAGTTGGTCAGCTTCTGGATCTCCGCCTTGACCTCGGGAACACCGACCAGCGCCTGCAGATCCTTCAGTGATTCGTCGAGCGCCTTCGCGGGGGTGAGCGTATCGACGGTGATGTCCGCGGCGTTGCCGGGTTTCGCGTTGCCCGAAGACGAAGACGACTGAAGCGCCTCGAGAACGTTGTTGATGACCTGCCGCTCGCGCGACCGGTGCTCCTTGAGCGAATCCTGGAATTTCTGCTCCTCCTCGCCGACCCCGCCCGCCGAAATGATCATCTTGGCGACGAGCAACGTCGTTTGCGTGAGTGTGTCGTGAAGCTTCGCGTCACCTTTCAACATGCATGCGAGCATCACGAGCGTCGCGAACGGCATCACGACCGCCCCCTCGTCGGCCTTGCCTCCCAGAAAGCCCGAGTCGTTCTCCCATATCCCGAGAAGATCCCGCACTTCGGACGAATCCACGAGGGGCTCGAATCTCGAGTAGCTGTCGAGCCACGTGTAGCGGTGGATCACGTTCCTTAGCAGATCCATGGCCAGTTCGAGCTCATCATCCTCCACTTCATCGTCGGCGAGAATCGCCTGCTTGATGACGTGAAAGAGGTCTGAGACCGATGCTGTCGAAGCGATGGCCGCGACGAAACCATCGTCATCCGCCGAATTCTTCCTGAGCCAGTGAACGAATTCCCGGTCGTCCTCGAACCACTTCACGCGGTCAGCCAGCAGCACGGCCTGGTCGAGATTCGGCCGAAGTATCTCGGTGACGGAGTCGACGAGCTGCGTTGTGAGCATCTCGACCTTTTGGCTGTATGACATGCGCAGAACCCTCGTGGCATCCTGATGGAATGGTACAAGCTGTCTCCGCGAGCGGAGCGGGGACTCCTCCCGCTGGCGTTGGGTACCATACCACCTCCAGAATCAGGCCTGGAAGCCACGACGGTGTTTGCCGCACGCGCTGCCGTGGGCAGCACTTCGTTCACGATGCCAGCCTGCCCTCACAGGCGTCGCAAGCCAAGGTTTTACCGCGGTGGCCCGATGCAAGACTGAATTCGACCCGCCAGCGCCACCGCACCGGTCGGGTCGACACTCACGGCCGAGGTGCCGGGACGGCCTCGAGCGGCACCCACGTGATGGTCTTCGACATGATGCCTACTCCAGCGACCATCTCGAGGCCACCGGTCGTCAGACGGATCGTCATCGGCACGAACATGCCTCGCTTCATCGCGAAGACCTCGCCCTTCCACGACCGCGTCTCCGGCACGTATTCGATCTCCCGGAGCATCTCCGTGTTGACCATCGCGGGATTGGCCGCCTTGACGACTCCACCGATGTACTTTCCCTTGGATGGGAAGATGCGGATGCCGACGTCCGGCATGTCGGACGGCCGCCAGTCGCCGACGATCCTGTCGGCGGGGTTCGACTCGGCAGGGTTCGATGCCTGCCCGGCGGCCGAAGGCGCGGCATCCGCCGCCACCGACACGGCCCCGCCCTCGAAGGCGGCATGAACGCACACCGCGACGATAAGGAACGCGGTCCACGGACTCGACGGCGAACGCGACTTCATGGGGTCTTCTCCGAGTGGACGGGAACGAGCCAAACCGGACGTTAGCGAGCCCGCGGTGCCGTCGCCATGCCGATCCGGCCGCCCGCCGGGCGGTCGGCCGCCGCGTCGTCGACGAGCACCACGAGATCGAGCGGCTTCACCGCGAACTGGCCGAGATAGGGCCGCGTGTAGGCGAACAGGATGACGAAGCAGCAGGAGATGCCCACCGCCACCATGGACAGCGCCACGCGGCGAGCCCTGTAGGAGTCGGCATGGATGAGACCGACGCCCAGAAGCGTCAGCATGCCGAGCACGCCGACGATGGTCCAACGAGTCGGAGGCGGCCGGGTGGCGGCGATCCGCAGCCTGGTCTCCCGGGCCTCGGTCGCCTGGCGGAGCAGGTCGCGCAACTCCGTGCGGGCGCTGCCGTCCGGCAACGCGTGGATCGCGGTGCGAAGGTTGCGCAGCGGCGGTGCCGCGACCCGGGGCGATTCGAGCTTGCCCATCTGGGGCCATTCCTCGAACGCGATGAACCGCACGCACTCCTGGACCGCCGAGGTGATCGGGAGGCAATCCACGTCGCTGCAGTCGGCGGCCGCCTGCAACATTTCGCGGTACATCGCCGCCTCCGTGCGCGCCGCCTCCTCGGCCCGGGTGTGCTGGTCCCACACGGGGATCGCGATGAACGAGATGAGCAGGCCGAATGCGAGGCCGATCTGGGCGGGCACTTCCGCCTCCAGTTTGCCCAGCTTGTGGCCGTTGCGGCCGGCGATCCAGGGAACGAGAACCCTGTGCACGAGCATGGCCAACAGCCCCCAGTAGGCCAGCAGGATTCCGATGACGCACGGCATCGGCAGCATGAGAAGGTTGTCTAAAACCGCCGGTACGCGTGTCATCGATATCTGCCTCCGAGACGCCCGCCTTCGGGCAGGGGGATAGGGAACGGACTCGCAGGACACAAGCCGAGCCGTCCGGCACTGCCGGCCAGCCCCCTGAACGCCGCTCCTTGGACTGCCTCGGAGGACGGTGCCGGATCGCCGAGAGCCGGTAGACTGCCCGATGTAACGCTCCTGGAAGCACCCATGGCAACTGCCGAGCACGAGACAGGCCGCCGCGCGGGGCGATGGCGTCGGTGGCTGCTGGGCTTGGGCCTGGGAGCCTCGCTTCTCTGGGCCGCTTCTTCCGGCTGGCAGGCATGGTCGGCCTACTCGGGCTACCTCGCGTACGAACCGCAGGATGGTGACGTGATCTTCCAGTCGCTCCCACATGGGCCTATCGTGTGGGCGATCGAGGGCGTCACACGCTCCCCCTACAGCCACTGCGGGATCGTGGCGAAGCGCGACGGGGAGTGGATCGTCTACGAGGCCTACCGGGGCGTTTCTGCCACACCCCTGAAGACGTTCCTCTTCCGGGGCCGCGGGGGAGGCTTCGCCGTGTACCGGCTTCGCGACGAGCACCGGCGACACGTTCCGGAAACGCTCCGGTGCTGCGAAACGTATCTCGGCCGCCCCTACGACATCCGGTATCGGCTCGACGATGAAAAAATCTACTGCTCGGAACTCATCTACAAGGCCTACCGCGATGCGACACACGGCGAGCGCCTGGGCGACCTCTCACGATTTGGCGACATGAACTGGCAGCCCTACGAGATGCTCATCCGGCAGGTCGAGGGCGGTGACGTTCCCGTCGACCGCGAGATGATCACGCCGGCGGGCCTTGCCCGGGCACGGCAGCTCGAACTCGTGCTGGCCCACAATCTTGCCGTCGAGGCGCCGGCCGGCTCGTCGCGGTAAAGTGTCGGCACCGCCGGCGAGGGGGTTCCTCGCCACGTCCGCATGGAGCATCGCATGACTCTCGTGGATTACGCACGCACGAAGCGCCCCATCTTCGACATCGACCTCGATGCCGATCCCTACGATCGCTGGCGGGAGGTCGGCCGTCGCAACAAGGCCAAGCTCGGGAGATTCCTCCGCGAAATCGAGACGATGCTGCACGAGTCTGCGGAGGCGTGGTACGTGCGGGCACTGCTCGCGGGCGCCAAGGTCGTGGCGGGCCCGCTTGCCGTCCTGGTGGCCCGCCTGTTTGGCGAGGACTACGTGGCGGAGATCCGGGGCCTCGCCCACGCGAGCGGCCTGCCCGAAAGCAAGCTGTTCCTCGCCAATCTCACCTATGATCTCACGGTGGGCCATGAGGGCGTCTTCGGCGCCTGCTCGAGTTTCAGCGTCGTTGCCGAGAAGGCTCCCGTGCTCGTGCGCAACATGGACTGGGCGTGGCCGGAATCCACGGGCCGCTACACCGTGATGACCCGGTTCCACAAGGGCTCGGCAAGTTACATCAACATCGCTCCATTGGGATGCGTGGGCGTACTGTCGGCGATGCGGGTCGGCTCGTGGGCCGTCACGCTCAACCAGGCTCCCGCCACCGGCTGGCCGCAGCTGCTGCAATGGCCGGCGATGCATCGGCTGCGAAAGGCATGCGACTCGTCGCTCACCTACGCGTCGCTGGTGCGTCGGGCCATGGAATACCAGACGATGACGCCCTTCTTCGCCCACGTGATCGGCACGAAACCCGAGGAGCAGGTGGTGATCGAGGGTGCGGCCGACACGTTCCGCAAACGCAAAGCCAAGCCTGGCAAGCCGCTCATCCAGACGAACCACTTCGTGCTCACCGCCCACAGGCACCACAACGGCGAAGACGATCCCGGCGACGACTGCGAGTATTGCGACCGCTACGCGGCCCTCAGCAAGCGGCTGCGCAAGAAGCCGAAAGACTTCGCCGACGCCTTCAGCCGCATCCGCGGCGGGCCGGTGACCCACGCCGACACGATGAACCAGATGGCGTTTCGGCCGGCAGATGGCAAGGCTGTCGTCCGGGTTCGAAGCTAGTTTAAAGATTGCATCTGCATCACGCCGGTTTGGTTGACCTGCCCCCCTTAAACGAGGCCACTTCGGGAGCGAGAATCCTGGGTGGCCGCAACCAAGGGAGGGCGATAGATGCCACGCGGAAAACCAGAGCCGGCGGACGATGAGCAGCCGGGCGTCGATCGCGACGGCCAACATCGCCGCCACCAAGAACACCCCAGCGAAGCAGACCGCTCCGCCGCGGGCAGCAAGAAAGCCACTTCCTATCGGAAGGGCGGATCGACCGGATCGAGACGCACGTCGCGGGGCGGCGTGCGACCCTCACCGGCCGATCGTCAATCACCTCGCCAACCATCCGAGACCGGACGGTTATACAAGGCAAGTCGAGAGTTCAGAAGCTGGTTAGAACTTTTCCGGACCGGCGTAGCGGGCTGGGAGCCGGAAACCGCCCATCTGCTGCTTCGCTGATTGGCCGTACCTTTCGACCCCAAAAACCAATCAGCACCAGCGCCCCAGCCTCAACAGCAGCCGCCACCGTCCACCCCACACTTTTCCGGGGCAAGGCAGGCGGCGTGCTTGGTGCCGAGATGAAAAAGCAGACCGGAAGGCGTGACCTCCACACCGGCCACCGGATACTGCGAGATCGCTCCCTCCTCATACTCGACTTCGACCGGCAGATCGTCGCTCTTCAGCACGGGGCCGGCGATCTCGATGATCTTTGCCAGCTTCGTTGTGCGGAGCCGATGGTCTTTGTCGTCGGCCACCCAGATCTGGAGCAGGCAGGACGATAGGGAGCGGATCGTGCCCCCGCAGTCGATGAAGTCTTTCTGAAGACGCCCGACTTCGGTGATGTGGTAGTGCTCCGGAACGAATCCCCTGTCAGGCAGCATCCAGTGCATCTTCGCCTCAGGATGGGCGGCAAGAACCGCCCGCAACTCTGCAACTGTCATCGACAACCTTTCAGTGAGAGCCGTCAATGGAAGAGATCAACGCCAGCACTTTCTGCTCAATCAAATCCCGGACGCCCCGAAATTCCTCGGGCGACATCTCTCGTGGATCGGGAATCTGCCAGTCCTCCCGCTGACCGGCGACAACGAGCGGACATTCATCACCGCACCCCATCGTGACGGCCACGTCCACGGCCTTGCCGTTGAAGGCCTCCAACCCCTTGGATGAGTGGGCATTCAGGTCATAGCCCACTTCCTTCATGGCCTCGATTGCCTTTGGATTGATACGACCGGACGGCCGTGAACCGGCGCTAGCTGCCTGCATACGGTCTCCGCCGTGCATCCGGGCAAAGGCTTCGGCCATCTGGCTCCGGTTCGAGTTCTCGACGCAGACGAACAAAACGGTCTTCATCAAGATCCCCCAAGATTTCGTTTCGTGGACTCTTCAGTCAGACACAACCCCTGATCGAGCAGAGATCGCACGCACAGATCCACGACTCGGTAGTGGACGTTCACCCCCGCCCTGCGTGACTGGATGATTCCGAGGCTGGACAGCCGTTGAAGCTGGTTGGAAACCGCCTGCGGCTTCATGCCAACTTCATCCGCTAGTCCCGTGACACACAACTCGTCGGCTCGCACGAGGGCATGCAGAATTCGCAGCCGAGTGTCGTTCGCCAGCACCTTGAAAACTGCCGCCAACCCGCCCGCCTGAATGGGAGACATCAGCGGTCGGGCCTTGAGCGACCGGGGCTTGCAGCACCCGGCGACATCAGCGGAGCGTTTCTTCACCATGCTCATACGCTACACGATTACACGACTAAGTGTAAATGAGCGGCGATTTCCAACTCGTCTGGCCAAAAGAAAAGGCCCGGCTTTCTTAAAGAAAGCCGAGCCTCGTTCTTAAAGAATCGGGGCGACAGGACTTGAACCTGCGACCTCTTGACCCCCAGTCAAGCGCGCTAGCCAGACTGCGCCACGCCCCGAAACCGTCGCGGGACGACAGCGCCATTCGGCACCGCCGAGCCACGACCACCACACTATCGCAGAACGCCGCCGGTGCTTCAACACGGGTTCCCCGGCTCGCCGCCCCCGACGTTCACGGCCGCGGCAGCACCGACGTCTTCCCGCTCGAGCACACCGCCCCCAGGCAGTTCCACAAGAGCGCAGCCACCGCTCCCGCGGCATAGCCCAGTACCGCCGTGAGCAACAGCAACAGCCCCGCGCGGCCGGCATCGAAGGGCTCGATCACCATCTCCGTCTTCACGCTGTGCAGCCGGTAAATGAAATCCGCCACCCGCTGTGCGACACCTGCCGCGACCAACCCCTCCCACACCGCATGCCAGGCCGCCAGCACCACCGCCACCACGATCCCCAGACGATTCGGATCGACGTGTCCCATGATCCACCTCCACGGCTTCGAGAAACGGCGTCCGGGCCCGGATGAGCGTGGCCGGCGACATGCCGGCGCCACGACAAACCCTACGCCTTCAAACCGGCAAAAAACCAGCAGATCGCCGCCGGCCCTCGCCAAGCAACCCGCTGGCAGACACACTTCCGCTGGATGGAGTGAGCGACGGGCTGCAGCTTTCCCTACGAACCACGGCGACCATGAACCAGGGCTTTTCCTCGCGGCTGACGGCCGCCATCAAGTCGAAGCGGACTGCGGCGTGCATCGGGCTCGACCCGCGGCGCGAAGCCCTGCCTCCCGCCTTCGCCGGGGCCGCGTCGCTCGAGATCAAGGAACTCGCCGCCGTCTTCGCACGATTCTGCTGCGACGTGATCGACGTCGTCGCGCCCCTCGTGCCGATCGTGAAGCCACAACTCGCCTGCTTCGAGGCCCTCGGCCTCCACGGCATGACCGCCCTCGCCGAGGTGATCTCCCACGCCCGCGAGAAGCAACTGGTCGTGCTCGCCGACGGCAAGCGCGGCGATATCGGCTCCACCGCCGAGGCCTACGCCGACGGCTGGCTCGCCGGCCCCTGGGCCGCCGACGCCCTCACCGTGAACCCCTACCTCGGCCTCGATTCCATCGAGCCGTTCGTGAAGACGGCGCACGAGCGCGGGGCCGGCATCTTCATCCTCGTGAAGACGTCGAACCCCGGCAGCAGGGACTTTCAGGACCTCGCCTCGGGAGAGCGCACGATCTACGAGCACGTGGCCGCCGGCGTCGAGCAGCTCGCCGCACGAACGGCCGGAGGCGCGACCTACGGCGCCGTCGGTGCCGTCGTCGGCGCCACCTGGCCACGGCAGCTCGACGCGATGCGTGCGGCGATGCCGCACGCCTGGATCCTCGTGCCCGGCTTCGGCAAGCAGGGCGGCCGTGCGGCCGACGTGCGCGGCGCGTTCCACGACGACGGCCTGGGCGCGATCGTCGTGAGCGCCCGCGACGTGATCTTCGCCCATGCGAGGCCCGAGATGAACGACGGCCTCGCCGACACTCAGTGGCAGACGGCCGTCGATCGCGCGTGCCGCGACATGATCGACCGCCTCGCGGCCGACACGCCGGCCGGGCGGCTCGCTGAGTAGGACAGGCTTTCGCCTGTCTCTTCTTCCGACAGGCTGAAGCGTGCCCTACATGAGACCGCCAGGCCTGGAGGGCCGGGTAAGCACCAGCCGACGGAGGTCGGCCAAGGGAATTTCGGCACGACGCCGAGAATTCCCGTGAACACAGCTGGCCGGGCTGGAACCAGCCGACGGAGGTCGGCCAGCGACGGGCGGCACGATGCCGAGCCGTCGCGTTAAGACAGCAACTGGCTGATGAGCGGCAGGAGCTGCTTCTTGCGGCTCACGACGTTCTCGAGCGCATAGAGGCTGCGGTCGAGCCGCGGATAGTTGATGTCCTCGAACGCGTCCGACTCCTTCGAGAGGAGCAGGAGCGAGCCGTTGCTCACCACGTCGGTCACCAGCAGCGCCGCAAAGTCCAGCCGCTGCTTCTCCGCGAACGCCTCGAGCGCCGCCCGCAGGGAGTCCTTCCGCTCCCAGAACAGATCGAAGCCCGTCTCCTCGATCTGCGAGATCGAGAACCGGACGCCGTGCTCTGCAAACTCCTTGCAGTCCTCGCGGATGACGTCGGCCGGCGACTTCGACCGCAGGGCCGAGCCGATCGCGAAAAATTCCCTCACGAACACGTCTAGATCGACGTCACACCGCTTCGCGAGCCACTGCAGGACGTCGCGATCGACATCCGTCGTCGTGGGCGACCGCAGGTGGAGCGTGTCGGAGATCACCCCCGCCGCCATGCAGAGGGCGATCGCCGGCGCCGGCTCCACCCCGGCGGCGCGGAACTGCCGGGCCACGAGCGTGCACGTCGACCCCACGGGCTCGTTCACGAACCGGATCGGCTGCGTGCTCTTGAGGCCGCCGCCGAGCCGATGGTGGTCGAGCACCTCGACGATCTCGGCCTCCTCCGCTCCGGGCACCGCCTGGGCGAGTTCGTTGTGGTCGACGAGCACGAGCTGCGGCTTCGGCGGATTGATGACGTCGGTCTTGAACGCGAGGCCCACGAGCCCGCCGTCGTCGCCCACCACCGGGAACACCGGCTGGGCCGAACGCTCCACGAGCCCCCGCGCCTCCGCCACGCTCCACTTCCCCGGAAGCGTGACCACGTCGCGCTCGACGACGGGATCGATGAACTGGGCCGACTTGATCCGCAGCGTGGTGTTCACGGTGTCGAACGGGCTCGAGATCACCGACACGCCCTTGGCCCTCGCGATCTCCACCACCTCCGACGCCAGCGGAAATCCGCCGGTGATCACCACCGCCCGCACACCGGCGTCGATCGCCGGCAGCTGGATCGAGGGGCGGTCGCCGCACACGACCACCAGCCGTTCCCGCGGGTAGCGCATCATCCGCTCCGTGAATCCCTCCGCGCTCATCGCGCCCACCATCACGAACAGCTCGTCGGCCCGCCCGGGGTCGACGCAGTTGCGAAACTCCCCGCCGAGCACATCGCAGATCTTCTGCAGACTCGTGGTCACGGCACGGGCCTTCGTCGAGTCGGCCGCGTCGGTGAAGAAGAGCTCCATCATCGTGAGGATCGAGAGCACGCCAACCACCTGCCGCCCGGCGTCGACCACCGGGATGGCACGGAGGTCGCCCTTCCGCATCCGCTCGTAGGCCTCGTGGAAGGCGTCGCCGAACGACGCCGTCACGAGCTCGCGGCGGCACACGTCCTCGACCTGCGGCCGCACGTCCATCACGAGCTTCGGCGCCGGGAGGCCCGCCCGCCGGAGGACGAACTCCGTCCGTTCGTTCGGCGGCCCGCAGCAGGCGGCGACGGCGTCGGGACGCGACGTGCGCTGCAGGAGGTCGGCGTAGGCGAGCGCCGAGCAGATCGCGTCGGTGTCGGGGTTGCGGTGCCCGAAGACGAGCAGGCTCATCGGTGGATCACGCTTCGCCCGGGGCCTGGAGCCAGCAGGCGAGCGAGGGATCCCAGGCGTGGATCTCGTCGGTGCGAAAATAAATGCCGATTTCGCGGGCCGCCGACTCCGGCGAGTCGGACGCATGCACGAGGTTCATCTGGCGGCTCGCGGAGTAGTCGCCGCGGATCGTGCCGGCGGCCGCCTTCAGGCCGCTGGTGGCGCCGAGCATCTCGCGAACCACGCGGATCACCTCGGGCCCCTCGAAAATCGTGGCCACCACCGGCGACGCCGTGATGAACTGCTCGAGGCCGGGGTAGAACGGCTTCTCGACGTGCTCGGCATAGTGTTGCCTGGCGAGCGCGGGCGTGACGCGAAGCATCTTCATCGCCACCAGTCGCAGGCCCTTCTCCTCGAACCGCGCGAGGATCCTGCCGAGCAGCCCCCGCTCGAGGCAGTCGGGCTTGAACATCACGAACGTCCGCTCCATGAATCTTGGTCTCTTCGGGGAAAGCTCGGGCTCGCGGCCTCGCCGCACGTGCTGCGAGTGTACTTCGCGTCCGGCCGCGGCCGAATACCAGTGGGGATCGGCGATTCACAGCCGGACCTGCCCCGTGCGGACGGCCAGCAGAAACTCGCGGTTGCCGTCGAGCAGGGTCGGCTCGGCGAGAAGTTCGGCCTCGGAGAGCCAGAGAATCTCCTCGACCTCCACCGGGTGCGGCACCAGCACGGCCGACTCCGGCAGCGACACGGTCCACCACGCCAGCGCCGTCCCCCAGGCCGTGACGCTCCGCCACACGCACGCCCCCGCGGCCACCGGGGCCGCGAGTTCCTCGCGACACTCGCGAACCACCGCCGCGTGCTCCTCCTCCCCCGGCTCGATGTGCCCGCCCGGGAAGCAGACGCGGCCTCCGGCGGCCACGGTGCGGCCCCGGCGGATGGCCAGGAAGAGTCCGCCCCGCCGCGCGATCGCCACCACGCCGCGCTTCGCGATCCCGTGCGACGGACGTTTCTCCTCGGGCTTCATAGACTACACTGTGGCATCCCGCCGCCGATTCGACCACTCCCCCGCGAGCCCGCTCTCGATGGACACCGTTCCGCCGCCGAAGGCGCCCTCCAAGTTCAACCCGATGTCGGGCCGGCCCCTCGGCATGCCGCTCATCGTGATGCTGGTTCTCGCCGGAATCGCGCTGGTGACGATCTTCGCCCGCGAACAGGCCGGCCTCCCGGCCACGATCAGCTACGACGAGTTCGTGCGGCAGGTGCAGGCGGGCAACGTGTCGGCCGTCGAGATCTCCGGCAACGCGCTGCAGGGGGAGTTTCGCGCGGCTCCGCCGGCCGACCGCATCGGGGGCGTCGCGAATGCAAAGGTGTTCCGCCTCGAGCTCTCGAGTTACCTCGGCGAGGGCCTCGACAAGCTCCTCCTCGACCACTCCGTGAAGACCACCGTCCGCCAGCCGAGCGACGGCACGGGGTTCCTGCTCGGCCTCTACATGCTCGTGCCGCTGCTTCTGATGGCCGGCTTCTGGATGACGCTCAGGCGCGCCCGCGACCCGCTCGGCGGAGGAGGCTTCCTGGGCTCGTTCTCGAAGTCGCCGGCGAAGCGCTACGGAGCCAACGACAAGCAGGTGACGTTCGCCGACGTGGCCGGCCTCGAGGGCGTCAAGGAAGACCTCAAGGAGATCGTCGAGTTTTTGAAAGACCCGAAGAAGTTCCAGCGGCTCGGCGGCCGCGTGCCGAAGGGCGTGCTCCTGATGGGCCCGCCGGGCACCGGCAAGACGCTCCTCGCCCGGGCCGTGGCCGGCGAGGCGGGCGTGCCCTTCTTCTCGATCTCGGGCAGCGAGTTCATCCAGATGTTCGTGGGCGTGGGCGCGTCGCGCGTTCGCGACCTCTTCAAGACCGCCAAGGACGCGTCGCCTGCGATCCTGTTCATCGACGAGATCGACGCCGTGGGCCGGCATCGCGGCGCGGGCCTCGGCGGCGGCCACGACGAGCGCGAGCAGACGCTCAACCAGATCCTCTCGGAAATGGACGGCTTCAGCCCGTCGGAGAGCGTGATCGTGCTCGCGGCCACCAACCGTCCCGACGTTCTCGACCCGGCGCTGCTGCGCCCGGGCCGCTTCGACCGCCACGTGACCGTCGATCGCCCCAACCAGAAGGCCCGCCTCGCCCTCTTCAAGGTGCACACCCGCAACGTGCCCCTCGCCGCCGACGTCGATCTCGACCGGCTTGCGAGCGGCACCGTCGGTCTCACCGGCGCCGACATCCGCAACCTCGTCAACGAGGCCGCCCTGTGGGCGACCCGGCACGACAAGTCCGCCGTCGATTCCTCCGACTTCGACTACGCCCGCGACAAGGTGCTCATGGGCCCGAAGCGCGAGGAGGTGCTCGCCGGCCGCGAGAAGAAGATGACGGCCTACCACGAGGCCGGCCACGCGCTGGGCGCCTGGCTGCTGCCCGGCGTCGACAAGCTCCACAAGGTGACGATCATCCCGCGGGGGCGGGCCCTCGGCGTGACGCAGCTCGTTCCCGAGGAGGACCGGATGAACATCGGCGAGTCCGACCTCAACAACCGGCTCGTCTTCATCCTCGCGGGCCGGGCCGCCGAGAAGCTCGTGTTCGGCGAATACTCGGCCGGCGCCGAAAACGACCTCGTGCAGGCCACGCGGCTCGCGCGGCGGATGGTGGCCCACTGGGGCATGAGCGAGAAGGTCGGCCCCGTCGCCTGCCACGTGACGAACGAGCATCCCTTCCTCGGCCGCGACGTGTACGAGCAGCGCGAGTTCAGCGACCACACGGCCCGGGTCATCGACGACGAGGTGACGCGGATGCTGAACGAGGCCGCCGATCGTGCCACGAAGCTGCTCACCGAAAACCGCGGCAAGCTCGACGCCCTCGCCGGCGCCCTCGAGACGCAGGAGATGCTCGACGACGTCGAGGTCGTCGCCATCATCGGGCCCGCCGTGCCACGGCGGCCCGGCGAGGCTGCGACCGCCGAGGCCACCTCACCGTCTCAGGCCGCCCGCGACCCGCAGCGGGGGTGATCTGCATGCTCTCGCACGCCGTCTACTTCTCGCTCAAGGACCGTTCGCCCGCCGCCGTGAAGGCCCTCGTGTCCGCGTGCGAGACCCATCTCACCGGGCACCCGGGCACGGTCTCGTTCTCGGTCGGCACCGTCGCCGCCTGCGACCGCCACGTGAACGACCGCGACTTCGACGTGGCCCTCGCGATCGTGTTCGACTCGCACGCCGCGCACGACGCCTACCAGACCGCCGAGCGTCACATGCAGTTCATCGCCGAGCAGGCGACGAACTGGGCGAAGGTCCGGGTCTTCGACGCGGACGTCGCGTCACACCACCCGCCCGCGTGACACGGCGATCCTGCCGCCGAAGCAGGTCGCCACGTCGCCGCCCGCCACGCGCGCCCGCTCGTGATACCGCGAGCGATACCGCCAGCCGCCCGCGTCGCTCTCATAGCCCAGGGGCAACGGCGAAGGATCGATCTCGCAGTCCACGAGCGGCGGCACCGCCGGCCCTCCGTCGTCGATCGGGTGCGGAAAGTTGACGTTCCAAAACTCGCCCGGCCCGAGCGGCCGCGGCACGACGTCGGCGAGCACCGCCTCCATCCAGCGGGTGGCCCGCGCCCAGTCGATCGGCGTCTCGCGGCGATGGTAGTGCGACACGGCGAGCGCCTTCGAGCCATGCAGCGCGGCCTCGCGGGCGGCGGCCACCGTGCCCGAATGGTGGATGTCCACGCCGAGGTTGCCGCCGGCGTTGATCCCCGAGAAGACCCAGTCGGGCCCCGGACCGTCGCGAAACAGCGTCGCGAGCGCGAGCCGCACGCAGTCGGCGGGCGTGCCATCGACGTGCCAGCGGTCGGCCCCCGCCGGCTCGAACACGAGCGGCCGGTCGGTCGTGACGCGGTGGCCGCAGCCCGAGTGCGGCTCGCGCGGCGCGACGACCACGACCCTCTCCGCCCAGTCGCGGCAGGCAGCCGCGAGCGCGGCAAGGCCCGGCGCGTCGATCCCGTCGTCGTTCGTCAGCAGGATGTGCATCAGCCCGGCACCGCCCGCTCGAGGAGGGCGTTGACGATCGCCCACACGCCCTCGGCTGAGTCGGCCGCGAGCCGGATGACCTCGTCGGCATCGGTGAGTTCCGGCGCATCGGGCCGGGCGACGTTCGTCACCACCGATACCGCCGCGACATCGAGCCCGAGCAGCCGGCCCACCACCACCTCCGGCACGGTGGACATGCCGACGGCGTCGGCTCCCATCACGCGGAGCATCCGGTATTCGGCCCGCGTTTCGTAGCTCGGCCCGAGCAGATACGCGTAGACCCCCTGCCGGGCGGGCAGGCCGGCCGCCCGAGTGGCTGCGAGCGCCCGCTCGACGAGGGCCGGGTCGTACCAAAGGCCGGCCGCCGGCGCGACCGTCCCCACCATCGGTTCGAGCCCCTCGCCCCACGGCCGGGCGACGAAGTCGAGATGGTCGTTCATCACGAGCAGTTCACCGCCCTGCATGTCGGGCCGCAGGCCGCCGGAGGCGTTCGTGAGCAGGAGCGTGCGCACGCCGAGCGCGGCGAGGAGCTCCACACCGCGGGTGAGCATCTCCGGCGGGAAGCCCTCGTAGGCATGCACCCGGCCCTGGAGCATCACGACTGGCCGGCCACCCAGCCGACCGCAGACGAGCCGGCCGCGGTGCCCAGTCGCCGTGCTCGACGCGAGCCAGCCGGTGTCGCGCGAGGCGATCGCCCACGCATCCTCGAGGCGATCGGCGATTCCGCCGAGCCCGGTGCCCAGGACGACGCCGAGCGGCGCGTCGAACCCGCCGGCGGCGCGGATTCGGGCGGCGGCCTCGACCGCGCCGGCCCGCGGCCGCCTGCCTTCCCTCGCCACTGCGTGCTCGCGCACCGTCATCGATCCTCCGCGTCGGTTTTCCGCCCGTGGCCGCGGCACCCTTTGCCGGCGTGCGGGCGAATCCGTATTCTCGCGGTTTTGCCGCGGTTTGAAAACGGTCGCGGCCCCCACCCCTGCCGGGAGCGAGCCCAGCGATGCCCACGAGAGCTGAAAAGTTTGCGGGTCTGTCGGTCGCCATCGTCACGCCGTTTCGCGACGGCAAGATCGACTATGCGCGGCTCCGCGAGCAGGTCGAGTTCCAGGCCCGGGCGGGCGTGAAGTGCCTCTGCCCCGTGGGCACGACGGGCGAGTCTCCCACGCTCTCGCACGAGGAGCACGAGCGCGTGATCGCGGAGACGATCGACGCCGCCGCGGGCCGCGTGCTCGTGATGCCGGGCACGGGGAGCAACTCCACCGCCGAGGCGGTGCGGCTCACCAAGTATGCGGCCAAGGCGGGCGCCGATGCGGCGCTCGTCGTCGGCCCCTACTACAACCGCCCGACCCAGCAGGGCATCTACGAGCACTTCAAGGCGATCGCCGAGAGCGTCGAGATCCCGATCTGCGTCTACAACATCCCCACGCGGACCGGCCGCAACATCGAGCCTGAGACGATCGTGCGGCTCGCCGACCTGCCCGGGATCGCGATGGTGAAGGAGGCCACGGGCTCGATGGACCAGGCGTCGCAGATCCTCGCGGCCACCGACCTCACCGTGCTCTCCGGCGACGACAGCATGACGCTCCCGCTCCTGGCGATCGGTGGCCGCGGCGTGATCTCGGTCGTCGCGAACCTCGTGCCCGCCGACATGAAGGCCCTCATCGACGCCTTCGACGCCGGCGACCTCGCGAAGGCCCGCGAGCTGCACGGCAGGCTGTTCACGCTCTGCCGCGACCTGCTCGGGCTCGCGAGCAACCCCATCCCGATCAAGGCCGCGATGGCGATGCTCGGCCGCGACACCGGCGACGTGCGTCTGCCGCTGGTGCCCCTCGAGCCGGCCCTCGCCGACAGGCTCCACCGGGTCCTCCGCGACTACGGCCTGCCTGCGTAGCGCTGCGGGCTAATCGACGACCCGCAGCGTCGCCCCCTGGGAATCGAACCGCGCGAGGATCGGCTCGTACTGCCCCAGCAGCCGCAGGGAATCGAACCGCTCCATGAGCGTTCCGGCCGCATCGAGCGATTCGCAGCAGGCCAGCACCGCCGGCCCCCAGCTGCTCTGGGCCACGCCGTCCACCCCGAGCTCGCCGAGCAGTTCGATGAGTTGGGCCGTGGCCGTCGCGTGGGGAAGCCGGCTCGCCGCCGGCTCGAACGGCGTCCCGGCCAGTGCCCCGTAGCGGCGTACCGCTCCGGCGAACTCCGCGAAGCGGCCCTCGACGGCCGCCGGCAGGAGCTCCATCAGCGCGATCCGCGCCAGCTCCGCCGCCGTCTCTCTGGGGACGGGCGGAAGCCCCCGAAACGCCTCCTTCTCCGCCTCACCGTGGAGGCCGATGGAGTCGCGCTGCACGATCACGACGCAGCGCCACGCGGAGGGCAGCCGCACCCGGGCGACCAGCGGTGAAATGTCTCCATCCGCGGCCGGCCCATCCGGCTGCACGAACCTCCCCGCCTCGACGATGAGCCCGCCGCGGCTGAACCCGTGGATGCCCACGCACGACCGCCGCCCGCGGCCGACGGCCCGGGCCAGCTCGAGCACCTCGGCCGTCTCGAATCCATGGTCGTCGGCGCCACCCGAATTGTCGGCCTTCCCGTGGAGGTGCCGCATGCCGGCCGCCACCGCCAGGCCCAGCTGCGTGCCGCTCCCGAGCCCCACGTGCGAACGAGGCGCATGAACCACCTCGATCTCGCACGCCTCCTCGCGGCCGAGGCCCCAAGCGGCGGCACAGCTCTGCGCGAACGCCACCGCCCGCTCGGCCAGCGGGCCACGGCCGACGAACGAATCGGACCGCCGCATCACCACCTGCACGAATGGCCGGTCGACCATCACCCCCACGCCGCCGAACGAACGCACGGAGGGGTCGCCGAAGGAAAACATCCCCAGGTGCAGCCTCGCCGGGGCCCTCACCTGCACGGTCCGCGACGGCGGGGACGACGGTGGGCGATCCTGAGCCATTGAAAAATTAGACCGCTGAACGCCGCGGTCGCAAAGAGCCTCGCGCGGGGGGAAAGGCTCCGGCCGGTCACGGGCCGCGTTCCGCCCCAGCCTCACCAACGCGGCGTTCCAGGAGGGCGAACGCCTCCCGCTCCCGCTCCCCGCCGGTCTTCTCCACCGGCACGGCGAGGTCGGCCAGCCGACGCCGCACGTCGTCGGCACCGAGAAGGTGCAGCCGCGTCACGAGGATCGCGGCCTCGACGACGGCGTGGCGGGCCCGATTGAACCCGCAGAACGGCCTGCCCTCGTGCGTCGCCACCACGCGGGCCTCGAGCCTGCCCCGCTCCGCGGAGCGGTCGGCCGCGGTCACCTCGAATTCGTACGCGCGGTTCACGCCCTCCAGCACCCAGCCCTCAACCACTGCGGCGGGCCGGCAGGCCGGCGCCACCGCAGCGCCCGTCACGACCCTGGCGATGAGCAGCACGTCGTCCGTGGCGTGGAACACCCCCGCGCCGCGCCTGGCGAGGTTCGTCGC
>RFPF01000120.1 GCA_009926295.1 Planctomycetia bacterium | reverse complement strand
CGACGCCGCGCGGCGTCGAGCGGACGAATTCGGTGGCGAGCACCATCTCGCGCTGCGTCGGCTGCCGCTGGAAGAGCGCCCGGTAGAGCAGTTTTGCTTTTGCCTCGTCGTCGCCCGCGAGGAACTCTTTCTGCCCGCACAGTGCCCGGGCCCGTTCGATCACGAACGGATGATTCATGCCGAAGAGCGCCTGCTGCGGCACCATCGTCGTGGGCCGCTCGGCCGCCGTGACGTCGGGCGAGGCGAAGTCGAAGGTGGCGAACATCGGGTCGAGGTTGAGGCGGTCGATGAAGCCGTAGAGCGTCCGCCGCCCGGTGAAAGGGGGTTCGGAGAGCGGCACGGGCCGGCCGCCGATCGCCGCGTCGAGGCCGCCGGTGGTGGCGAGCATCGCGTCGCGCATGCACTCGAAGTCGAGCCGGCGGCGGTTGGCATGGGCGAGGAGGCGGTTGTCGGGATCGATGGCATCGGCCGCCTCGGCCCCGCGTGGCTCCTCGCTCTTCTGCCGATACGCGTTCGAGAGCACGATCAGCCGATGGAGGTTCTTTACCGACCAGCCCTCCTCCATGAACGTGGCCGCCAGCCAGTCGAGCAGTTCGGGGTGGCTCGGCGGATTCGCGCGGAAGCCGAAGTCGCTCGGCGTATCCACGAGGCCCCTGCCAAAGTGGTGGGCCCAGACACGGTTCACGAACACCCGCGCCGTAAGCGGGTTTTCGGGGCTGGCGATCGCCTCGGCGAGTTCCCTGCGGCCGCTCCCCTGCGTGAAGGCCTCCCCGCCGCCGAGCACCGTGAGAAAATGGCGCGACACCTTCGGCCCGCGTTTCTGCGGCTCGCCGCGCAGAAACACCACCGGATCGACCGGCTTCGGTTTGTCAACGAGCACGAACGACCGCGGCGGCGCACCGGGATGCGTGGCATCCACATCCTTGACCGCCGCCTCGAGCGCGGCGATCTTGGCCCGCGCGCCACCGAGCAGGTTGGCCGCCTTGATGCACTGCTCACCCGTGAGATCGAAGGGCGAGCGGACGGCGGCTTCCGGCGACGGATGCAGCACCAACCGCACCGCATCCCAGGCGGGATCCTCGATTCCCTTCTCCGCCGCGGCCGACCCCGCCATCTCCTGCAGACGTTTCTCCACATCGGCGAACAGCCGCCCATAGAGGACGAGCAGCGCCCGGGCATCGGCCGGAGGCTCGGCCCGCAGCCGCTCGAGCACGACCGGATTGACCGCGACGGGCTGCGGCTTGCGGTCGGGCAGCAAGCCCGTCTCGATCATCGGGCCCACCACGCGGGCAAACTCGGCCGCATCGCCCCGGAGCCCGGCGAGCAGCGGCCCGAGCGTAGGATCACGGCGGGCTGCGGCCGCTTTCTTGAGAGTGTCGAGGTTGTCGGCCAGCGGCGTCATCGCCGCCTCGTCGAGCTTGCGGGCGTCGATCAGGCTGCGGACCGACTGCGTCTTGGCGATCGCCATCTCGTAGTAGCCGATCAGATACTCTTCGGGCCGCTTCCGCAGATCCGCCACGGCTGTCGTTCGCAGTTCGTCGCCGTAGGCGGTGCGGGCCGCGACCTTCTCGGCGCGGGCTTTCTCATAGGCCGCCACGAGGTCGGCGGGCGGCGCCGCCCCGGCGATCCTGGGCATCTCGGCGGGCTCCTCGCAACTGGCGAAGACGCCATAGAGGCCGTAGTAGTCGGCCGTGGGGATCGGGTCGTATTTATGGTCGTGGCAGCGGGCGCAGGAGATCGTCAGGCCGAGAAACCCGCGGCCCACGACGTCGATCCGGTCGGCGATCTGCTCGTCGAGCTTGTTGATGAACCGCGGGCCGACGGTGAGCAGGCCGAGAGCGGCGAGATCGGGAGAGTCGGGCGATGCGGTCCAGGCATCGGCCGCGAGCTGCAGCGCGAGGAAGCGGTCGAACGGCAGGTCGTCGTTGAACGCCTTCACCACCCAGTCGCGGTAGGTCCAGGCGAAGGGATAGCGCCGATCCGCATCCGCACCGACGAAGTCTCGCGTGTCGGCGTAGCGGGCCACGTCGAGCCAGTGCCTGCCCCATCGCTCGCCGTAGTGCGGCGAGGCGAGGTATCGCTCCACGAGGTCGCGCCACGTTCCCTCGCGATGCTCCGTGCGGGCCCGCTTCTGCTCGGGCGTGGCGTCGGCCACGGTGGCGAAGGGCGCAGCGTCCCACGCGGCGACGAATGCGTCCACCTCTTCGGGCGCAGGCGGCAGGCCACGCAGGTCGAACGACAGCCGGCGGATGAGCACGCGGGGCGGGGCTCGCGGGGCATGTTTGAGCTCCGCGGCCTCGAGCTTCGCCATCAGAAACGCGTCGATCGGCGTGGCCACGCCGCCCTTCTTGGCCAATGTCGGCACGGGCGGCTTCCGCACAGGCTGAAATGCCCAGTGCGACTTCGCCTGCTCGAAGAGCCGATCCTGGTCGCCGAGCACCTCGCCGCCACCCATCGTCGTCCACGCAGCGCCGTCGCGGACCCACTGCTCGAGCACGGCGATCTCGTCGTCGGCCAGTTTGCCGTCGAGGGGCATCTCGCGGCCCTCGTGTCGCACGGCTTGGATGAGCAGGCTCTCGTCGGGCATCCCCGGGATGACGCCCGGCCCGCTCTGGCCGCCGGCGAGCAGGGCCTCGCGGGATACGAGCGCGAAGCCCGACTCCTGCTTCGCCGGCCCATGGCACTCCTGGCAGTGCTGCACGAGGATCGGCCGCACGCGTCCCTCGAAGAATTCGAGTTTTTCCCGTTCGGCTTCGGAGGCGGCTTGGGTGGCGTCGCCTGCCTGCGCGGGCGCCGCGAACGCGACGGCGGCGAGGATTGCCGCCAGGGGCCGGATGAAGCGCGTCATGGTGCTTTTTGGAGTTCGAAATCGAACACGTTCTTTCCTGGGCCCACCTCCACCTCGCGGGTCTGGGAAAGCTCCTTGGGAACTCGCTCCGCTCCGGGCAGCGGGAGAAACGACACGCGGTTGGGGCCGATCGCCGCCCCCGAAGCGGCGTCGGAATACAGGATCGTGTAGTTGCC
Source organism: Planctomycetia bacterium (assembly GCA_009926295.1). Classification (GTDB taxonomy): domain Bacteria; phylum Planctomycetota; class Planctomycetia; order Pirellulales; family UBA1268; genus RGVT01. The sequence goes on along the minus strand of RFPF01000120.1, from coordinate 5,436 downwards.
TTCCGCATCGGCGAGGCCCGCGGCCATGCGGCCGCCGTCGCGATGGCGGAAGCACACCTGGATGTCGCCGAGCGGCTTCCCGCCGAGCGTGACGCGGCCCGTCACGCGAGCCAGCGGCGGGTAGCCGGCCGTGCGGCCGGAGCAGCCGGCGACGAGGCCCACTGCGGCAGCGAGCCCAACCCTGAACACTGCCGCGCGGCGATCGCAGAGTTGCGCTCGGACGCTCATGGCATCTGCACCGCCTGGCCGTCGTTCCGCGAGCAGAGCCGCTCGAACAGGCTCGTCACCGGCCACGTGGCGGTGGCGCTTGAATACACGTTGTCGAACGTATGGTCGATCGTCTCATTGATCGCCTGCACGGCTCCGTCGCACATGAGAAACATGATCAGGCCATTGTGCTCGCTCGAGTAGGCGTACATCCCGCCGGCGGTGTCGTTGAGCGGGTCGGCGGCCGTGCCAAGAGCCCGACGGTGCGTGAGTTGCTCGTTGGAGCTGTTCGTGCCAAACGCAAGCGCAGCAGCATTCTTCCACGCCTTCTCCCCCACCATGATCGTCTTGCTCGTGCCGTCGGTGATGTCCTTCATCTGCACCGCCGAGTCGCGCCAGAAGATGCCGTTCACTGCCGGCGCCGTGCCCCACTGCCATGCCGTGCTCGAGGCACCCACCAACCGGCCGCCTGAAGCGAAGCGGCAGCTCGTGTTGTTGGCGACGTAGTTCGACGTCGAACACTGCCACGAATTTGCCCCATCGCCGTTGATCATGATGTTCATTCCCCCGACGCTGTTCGACGCCTGCGCCTTCGCGTCGGAGGGGCAGCGGAAGGGCGGAAACGCCTTGTTGAGGTAGAGCTGCGCGACCGACCCCACGCCGGTGGGAACGTCGGCGAGACGCTGCCCGAAGGGATTGAATTTGTCGTAGCGGTCCTGTTCCTCCATGTAGGGCAGGATGAGTGCGCCCCACGACCATGCCGATGCGTTCGCGGCGTCCCACGCGTTGCCGGTCTTGCCGGGATAGACGCCGAAGTAGCCGCGCGGCAGCGCCTTGCGGGCATTGTGGTGGCCGTGCATCGCCAGCCCGATCTGCTTGAGATTGTTCGAGCAGCTCGACCGGCGGGCCGACTCGCGGGCCGCCTGCACGGCCGGCAACAAGAGCCCGACGAGCACCCCGATGATTGCGATCACCACGAGCAACTCCACGAGCGTGAAGCCGCTCTGGCTTTTTTGGATTGGTGCGCATGGTGTCATGGGCATCTCCCTTTGCCACGCCAAGGTCGCGTGGTAGTGTCTCATGGACCCCAGCGCCGACGCCTGCGATGATACATCACGGGCATTTTGGAAAGCCAGCCTATTCATGACCATCTCATCCCTCTCCCAGCAGGTCTACGACGCCCTCTACGAGCAGCTGGTGACCAGCCAGCTGCGCCCGGGCGACGAGATCAACCGTCGGGCGGTCGCCAAGGAACTCGGCGTCAGCCTGTCCCCGGTGCTCGAGGCGATGACGCAGCTCGAGTGGGAGGGCTTTTTCGAAACCCGGCCCCGCCGCGGCACGACCGTGCGGCGCGTCACGGCCCGGGATGTTCTTGGCCGCATGCACCTCCGCGTCGCGATCGAGACGCAGGCGGCTCGGATCTACGCCGGCCCTGTGATCGCCGCGGCCCGCGACAAGATTCTCGCCCTTGCCGCCGCGAACGACGCCACCGAGCCCGGAACGCGCGGCAGCATCGACCACGAAGTCGGCTTTCACCGCGCGCTCGTCGCCCTCTCCGACAGCCCGGGTCTCATCGACGCCTTCGATCACGTGATGCGCCACAGCATCTATCACGCGGCCGCCCGCTTGCTTCCCAAATGCCCCACGCGGCATACGGGGCAGCATGTGAAGCTGGTCAAGGGGCTCCTCGCCGCGTCTCCCGAGAACGCCGACGGCCTGATTCGGGCCCATCTCGCCCCTTGGCTGCAGCTTCTCACGCAGGCGGCTGCCACGGAGTCGGAGGCCTTTTCTCCCCTGCCCACCCGCATCTTGGGGGGCAAGGCGCGCTCCGGCCTGATCCGCCGGAAAACGTAAAAGACTCGGCACGAGCCGAAAACTTGACGCTCCAGCCGCCGTGACATACTTTCTGATGCATCAAGCGATTGACGGCCGCTGGGTAGGGCCGGCTGGGGGCCGGGATCCTTTTCGAAACACGAATATGACTCAAGCGTGTCAGAAACGGCTCGCCATCTGTTTCGCGGCTGCTGTGCTGGCGGCGGTGCCTGCATCCGCCTTCGCGCAGGCAACCTTCGTCGGCACCAACAATGCGGCGTGGACGACCGGCGCAAACTGGTCAACCAACAGCGTGCCGACGAGCACAACCGATGTCGTCAACAATTCAAACGGCATAGCCGTCCAGATCGGATCGACCTCGTCTGGTACCGCTCGCAACGTCACCATTGCCGCATTGACAAGCGGCTCGACGAGCACCCTCACCATGAGCGGCACGGGCTCGTTTGCAAACCTTGTCCTCGGCGGCGTGGGCATCGGAGTACTCAGCCTTGACAATACCAATTCAAATCTGTCGGTGTCCGGCAGCATCACGATGGCACCAGGCGCCGGAAACGCCCAGATCATACTGGGCTCTCCGACGGCTTCCCTGACCGTTGGCGGCGGATCGGGGTCGATCGTTCTCGGCGGCGGTGCAGGCAATGCTTCCATCGTGACCAACGGCAACTTCAATGGCAGCATCAACGCTGCTGTGATCAACGTCAATGACCTGAACATGTCTCAATCTGGTTCATCCACCCTGACGGTCACCGCCGGTCAAACCTACAACGTCAGCAATCTTGTCCGGGCAAATAACGCCAGTGCAGTCGTTACCAGTGCCGTGCTGAACATCAACGGCGGCGTATTCAACAGTTTTGGTTCCGGATATCGGTTCAACTCCAACACGGGTGCCAATAACGTTTCCTACCTCAACCTCAACAGCGGCACGTTTGCCGGTGTTTCTGTCACGCGATCCAACCAGGGCGCCGATGCGGCCTTCAACTGGAACAACGGCACGGTCGCCAACTACACGGGTGGCAACCTTGTCATCCAATCCGCCTCGTCCGCCTGGCAGTTGCCCGTGCTCCTGTCGGGAACGGGTACGAACATCTTTAACGCTCAGAGCAGCGGGACGATCACGGTGCAGAGCACCGCCTTCCTCGGAAACAAGTCGGGTGAGCAAGGCAGATTCACCAAGTCCGGGGCTGGCACGCTGATCCTGAACGGCAGCAACAGCTACACCGGCGGCACCACGCTCTCCTCGGGCACGATCCAGCTCGGCGCCGCAGGGGCCCTTGGCCCGAGTGGGTCCCTCACGTTTTCCGGCGGCGTGCTGCAATACACCTCCTCCGGCACGGCCACCGACTATTCGGGCCGGTTTGCCAACAGCGGCAGCGCGATTACGATCGATTCGAATTCGCAGGCGATCTCGTTTGGCTCGGCGATCGCGAGTACCAACACGGGCGGCTTCCGCAAGATCGGCTCCGGCACGGTGACGCTCTCGGCCGCCAACGCCTACACGGGCCTCACGCAGGCGGGAGCGGGATCGCTCACGCTCGGCAGCGTCGACGCCCTCGCCACCTCGACGCTCGACCTCGCCACGGGCGACAGTGGCACCGTGGCCTTCGGCGTCGTCGGCACCAACACCTACAACCTCGGCGGGCTACAGGGTTCGAGAGATCTCGCCAATGCCGGCAACGGCCTGTCGATTGGCGCCAATAACACCAGCACGACCTACTCTGGCACGCTCTCAGGCGTCGGCACCGTGTCGAAGGTCGGCAGCGGCACGCTCACGCTTTCCGCGGCCAACTCGTACACCGGCCTCACGACCGTCTCCGGCGGCGTGCTGCAATACGGCATCGACAACGCTCTTTCGACGGGGGCTGTCACAATCGACAGCGGCGCCACGCTCGACCTCTCCACATACAGCGACTCCGTCGGCACCGTCACGCTCACAAGTGGTCGCATCATCGGTTCCGGCACGCTCACGAGCACCGCGAACTACGCCCTCGCCTCCGGCACGGTCTCGGCCCCGCTCGCGGGCTCGGTCGGCCTCACGAAGTCTGGCGCGGGCACGGTCGTGCTCTCCGCCGCCAATGCCTACACCGGCCTCACGACCGTCTCCGGCGGCGTCTTGCAGTTGGGCGCAAACCAGACGAGTGGGACGAGCAGCGTGACGGTCACGTCGGGCACGCTCGATCTGAATGGCTACACGATGAATCTGCAGAGCGTGCCGAGCCAGAAAGGCATCTTACTCGGCGCCGGTGCCGCGGGCACGCGGGCCTTCGTCTCGACTGGATCGGGCACGATGGTGATCCAGTCCAGCGCTGTGATTCCCTGGATTCAATACGACAGCACGAATAACCCGCTCGGGGCCGAGGTGGCAGGCAACCTGCGGATTCTTTCCGGTGGCGGCTTTACCGGCTTCATGGCGGGCGACAGCACCGCGACGGATGAAGACCTGACGATCTCCGCGGTCATCAGTGGCTCGCTGAGTACCGTCTATTCCACAGCCGTGGGAACGGTCGTCTTCACTGGGCTGAATACCTATGCTGCGGATGGATATCAACTCCGAGCCGGCACGTGGGTGCTCGGCACGAACGCCCTGCTCAATCAGCCAGGCGCCCTCGGCAACAATGGCGTGACCTCGGTGAGCGTCGGGCATGCCACCCAACAGCAAAACGCAGCCCTGTTTCTGCGGGATGGCGTGACGACCGATCGCCGCATGACCATCGTGACCAACACGGCAAGTCCGTTTGGCTTCACCCGCACGATCGGCGGCACATTCACGAGTGGCACCGCCACGTTCAGCGGCGGCATGTCGCTCAATACGAACGCCGGCGTTACGGCGGCTTCTGGCGGCACCGTAGTCATCGGCAACACGATCATTGATGGAAACACGAACTTCCAATCCTCGGGCACGTTCTCGAAGATTGGCGGCGGCACCGTGGTGTTCACGGGTACCAACACGTTCTCCTACCCCACGCTCATCTCGCAGGGCATCCTCTCGATCAGCTCGTCGAATAACCTGCAGAACACCGCGGGCGTGAGCATCGCCGACACGGCCCGGCTCCGCTACACCGGTGCGACGGGCCTCTTCGGCCGCAACGTCACCGTCACGAGCGGCACAGGCACGATCGAGAACACCGGCGGCGGCACGCTCACGCTCGCCGGCACACTCAACAAGAACGGCACCGTGCTGCGGCTCACCGGCGGCCAATTCAACGTCACCGGCCTGATCACCGGCACGACGGTTGGCACGAGCGACCTGCTCGTGGACGGCACGTCCACCGTCACGCTGTCTTCGGCCAACACCTACAACGGCCCGACGTTCGTGAACCAGGCGAGCAACCTGATCGTGGGCATCAACAATGCGATTCCGTCGAACTCGGTCGTGACGCTCGGCAACGCCACCACGAC
>RFPF01000119.1 GCA_009926295.1 Planctomycetia bacterium | reverse complement strand
CGCACGACGAACACGTTGTCGCCCGTGCACTCGGCCACCTCGCCCTTGTGGTTGAGCATCAGGGCCTCGACGCAGCCTGCCCGCAGGCCCTCGAGCTTGGCCATGATGTTGTTGAGGTAGTTGAGCGATTTGATCCGCGGCGAGAGCGCGGCCGACTGCACCCGCTGCGTGGCGGCGGTGACGATCTTCAGGCCCTGCTCGTAATACTCGCGCGGATAGAGGCTGATGGTGTCGGCGATCACGATCACCTGCGGGTTCTTCGTGCGGTTGGGGTCGAGGCCGAGGCTGCCCGCGCCCCGCGTGACGACGAGCCGGACGTAGCCGTCGACGAGCTTGTTGGCGGCGAGCGTGTCGTTCACCGCCTTCGCGACCGCCGCCTTGGTGAGCGGAATTTCGAGGCAGATCGCCCGGGCGCTCGCCCACAGGCGGTCGAGGTGGGCGTCGAGCCGGAAGACCCGCCCTCCGTAGCTGCGCAGGCCCTCGAACACGCCGTCGCCGTAGAGGAGGCCGTGGTCGAAGACGCTGACTTTCGCCTCGTCTTCGGGCACGAGGCGGTCGTTCATGAAGATGATGCGGGGCATGGCCGGCTCCGGACGGCGGTCAGACGCTTTCGACGCGACCGGCGGCCAGCCGCACGATCCGGTCGGCCCTCCGCGCGATCGCCGCGTCGTGGGTGACGAGCACTATAGAAAGGCCATCCCGGCGGTTCAACTCACAGAGCGTGTCGAGGATGCCGGCACCGCTCTCCTCGTCGAGATTGCCGGTCGGCTCGTCGGCGAGCAGCACCCGCGGCTCGGCGACGAGCGCCCGGGCGATCGCCACCCGCTGCATCTCGCCGCCCGACAGCTGCCGTGGCTTGTGGTGCAACCGCTCGCCCAGGCCGAAGCGTTCGAGCAGTCCCCGTGCCCGTGCCCGCGCGGCGGCCCCCTCGCGCAGCCACGCGGACAACGAGTGCCGCACGTAGAGCGGGGCGAGCACGTTCTCGAGGGCGTCGAGTTCGGGGAGCAGGTGGTAGGCCTGAAAGACCATGCCGATGGCGGTATTTCGGAGCCGGTCGCGCCGAGCGGCCGGCAGGTCGTCGACCCGCTCCCCGCCGAGCCACACCCCGCCGTCATCGGGCGCGTCGAGCAGGCCCATCAGATGCAGGAGCGTGCTTTTGCCCGATCCGCTCTGCCCGATCACCGACACGAACCCGCCCGGCTGGAGTTCGAAGTCGACGCCGCGCAGCACGTCGAGCCGGCCTCCGCCCGAGCGGTAGCTCTTGCGCACGCCGCGCGCCTCGAGCAGGCTCTCCCGGCCCGTCTGGCGGCTCGCCTGGCCCGGCAGCTCAGTCATGCCGCAGCGCCTCCACCGGGTGGAGGCGGGCGGCACGAATCGCCGGAAGGACGCTCGCCGTGACGGCGATCGCGACGGCGCCGGCGATGATCCACAGCACCGTCGCCGGATGAACGATCGTGGGGATCTTGAAGAAGTAGTAGATCGACGGGTCGAACACGCGCTCACCGGTGAACCATTCGACGGCCGCCCGGATGCGGTTGATGTTCCAGGTGATCGCGAGTCCCAGGGCGAGGCCGGCGCCGGCCCCCACGAGGCCGAGAAACAGGCCGTAGCCCAGGAAGATGCCCGCGATCCCCGCCGAACTGGCCCCGAGCGACTTGAGGATCCCGATGTCGCGGGTCTTCTCCACCACGATCATGAAGAAGATCGCCAGGATCCCGAAGCCCGCCACGGCGACGATCATGAACAGGAGGATGTTGAGTACCGCCATCTCCATGTCGACGGCCGAGAGCAGCGGCCCCTGCTTGTCGCGCCACGTGGAGATCGCATAAAGCTCGGCTGGAAATGCCTTCCGCAGCCGGTCGCGTACGAGGTCGAGATCGGCGCCGTCCCGGAGCTTGACCTGGATCGAGTTGACGCTCGGGATCCCGGTCTGCGGGTCGATCATCCCGCGCATGCGCTGCAGGGCGGCGATCGGCACGAAGACGAAGTTCGAGTCGTATTCGCTCATCTTGCTCTCGTAGAAATCGACGATCGTGAACGTGTCGCTCACGGCCTTGGGCGGCGTGCCGGCCGTGGGAAACGTGACCTTCACGTCGTCGCCGGGCAGCACGAGGAACCGGTCGACGCCGGTGTTGTCGCGAAAACTCGCCAGGCCGATGCCCGGCACGATGCCCGTGAACTGCTCGTTCGCCGGATCCATCGCGCGGCCCTCCTCCGGCCGGGCGGCCTTGAAGGGGTCGGGCCGGGCGTCGTCGGCCGGCGGTCGCGCGGTGGCGGGGTCGGTCGCCGCGAGGACCGCGTCCACCTGCCGGTCGACCGGGCGGGTCGGTCCGCCGGTCGCCCGCTCCTGCTCCTCCTGCCGCTCCCGCCAGAGCCGCTCTCGCTCCACCCGCATGCGGCGGTAGGGCCAGCCGGCTCCCTCGAGCGCCGGTCGCGTGGGGCCGGGCGCTTCCGCCTGGCTGTCGACCGTGTCGTAGCCGCCGTCACGCAGGAGGAAGGACAACTGCCTGCGGTTCTCCGGATGCTGGAGGTAGCGGCCGAAGTCGCTCGCCTGCGCGTGAGACGACTCGTCGATGCCGATGAACATGACCTGACGGGTCACCCACTGGCCGCGGACCTGGAACGACAGCATGGCGGGCACGGCGACCGTCGGCGTCATCCCGGCGATCGAGTCACCGGCCGCCCGACGGATCTCCTCCATGTGCCACTGCGGATCCTGGAACCCGGAGAGCGAATGGCTCTCGAAGACGATGTCGGAGAGGATGCCGTGGATCCGCGTCTGCATCTCGTTGGAGAAGCCCGCCATCACCGCGTTGACGACGATCATGGTCGCCACGCCGAGCGTCACGCTGATCACGCTCGCCAGCGCGATCCAGCGGGTGCGGAGATACCGCCAGCAGAGCAGGAGCTTGTACATGGATGGGACGGGCCCGAGCCCGTCCTAGATATGGGGACGGTGGATCGGGAACAGGATCACGTCGCGGATGCTCGGCGCCGCGGTGAGAAACATCACGAGCCGGTCGATGCCGATGCCGAGGCCCCCGGCGGGCGGCATGCCGTGCCGCAGGGCCCGGAGAAAATCGTGGTCCATCCGCGCCATCGACTCGTCGGCCGCGAGCCCGGCGAGCTGCGTGCGGAAGAGCTCCTCCTGGAGGTCGGGGTCGTTGAGTTCGGTGTAGGCGTTGGCGAGCTCCATCCCCGCCACGTAGAGTTCGAACCGCTCCGCCACATGGGGCGCGTCGGGCTTCCGCTTCGTGAGCGGGCAGACGGCGGCCGGATAGTCGATCACGAACACGGGGCCCGAGAGCGTCTTCTCCACGGTGGCCTCGAAGAGTTCGCTCTTCACGACGTCGGGATGCCGTCCGGCGGTCTCGATGCCGTGGGCCGCCGCCGCGGCGGCCACGCCGGCCTGATCGGCGGGATCGCAGCCGGCCGCCTCCGCGAGCAGGTCGTCGTACCGTGCCCGGCGGAAGGGGGGCGTGAGGTCGACGGAGTGCCCGAGAAAATCGAACCGCGCGGGCGTGCCCGCGGCCCGTGCCGCCTCGACGAGGATCGCCTCGGTGAGATCCATCATCGACGCGTAGTCGCCGTACGCCTCGTAGGCCTCGAGCATCGTGAACTCGGGATTGTGACGCGGGCTTACGCCCTCGTTGCGATAGACCCTCCCCAGCTCGAACACCCGCTCCAGCCCGCCGACGAGCAATCGCTTCAGGTGCAGCTCGAGCGCGATCCGCAGCACCAGCGGCATGTCGAGCGCGTTGTGGTGCGTCTTGAACGGCCGCGCCGCGGCCCCCCCCGCGCTCTCCTGGAGCGTGGGCCCCTCGACCTCCATGTAGCCGCGGTCCGCGAGCACCCTGCGCACGGCGTCGACGATCCGGCTGCGGGCGATGAAGCGGTCGCGGACGCCGTCGCCGTGGATCAGGTCGAGGTAGCGCATGCGCTGCTTGAGATCGGGATCGACGAGGCCGTGATACTTGTCGGGGGGCGTTTCCAGCGACTTGGTGAGGAAGGTGAGGCCGGCGGCGAATACCGTCATCTCGCCGGTCTTCGACCAGCCGAGTCGGCCGTCGACGCCGACGAGATCCCCGAGGTCGAGGCAGTCCACGACCTTCCAGGCGTCGGGCCCGACCTGCTTCTTCCCGAGCATGATCTGGATCCTGCCGGTGCGATCGGCGAGATCGAGGAATACGAGGCTGCCGGCGCTCCTGAGGAGCATGATCCGCCCTGCGACGCGCACCATGGGGCCGTCGTCCGCCGCGGTGTCGAGCGGCTCGCCGAGCCGCCGCACGTCCGCGATCGCCGAGGCGCCGTCGAATCTCCGGCCCCACGGGTCGATCCCCAGGCTGCGAAGCTTTTCGAGCTTGTCGCGGCGGGCCCTTTCGAGCGCCGCGGCGGTGCCGGTCGGCACCGGGGCGTCGTGGCGGGCGTGGGGATCTTCGGGGGCGTGCGACATGACGGGCTGGGATGAAAAACGGGTACGATGCGGGACCGACCCTGGATTGTCGGGTTTTTCGCCTGTTTGGAGAAGTCCGGTCGATGTCTCAGCGCGGTGCCCCCGAGCTTTTCTGCGTCGAACTGAGGACCGCCCGCTGGGTCGAACTCGTCGAGTGGTATCGCAGCGTGCTCGGGCTCGCCGTGCTCGTGCGCGTCGTCGACGACGGCTACGCCCTCCTCGGCGCGGGCGACGGGCGGCTCGCCATCCTGGCCCGCCCCGATCCGGGCCCGGCGAGCGGTCGCGTGAGCCTCGGGTTCGAGACGGCCGACCTCGCCGCCGTCGAGCGGCGGCTGGCCGCCGCGGGAGCCGAGATGCGGCCGCCGCGCACCCATGCCGAGGGGTTTCGGGAACTCATCGTCCACGATCCCGACGGCAATACCCTGCGGCTGTTCAGTTGGCCTTCGCGGCATTGAGCCGCACGCGGCACAGAAGCGAGTCGGCCGTGATGTAGAGCGTGGAGAAGTCGGCGTCGAAGCCGCAGTTGGCGGTGGCCTGGCCGGTGAGCAGCGTGCCGAGGTGGGTGCCGTCGGGTGCGAGCACGAGCACGCCTCCGGGACCCGTCGCGAAGAGATTCCCGCGCCGATCGACCCTGAGCCCGTCGGGCAGGCCCTTGCGTCTCGTCGCGAGCGCGGAGGCGTCGAAAAACACCCGTCCCTCGTCGAGCGTGCCGTCGGCAGCCACGCGGAACACCATCCAGAGCGGGGCCTTCGGGTCGGACTGGGCGACGTACAGGAGCGACTCGTCGGGCGAGAAGGCCAGGCCGTTGGGGCGGGTCATCGTCCTGCACAGGAGCGTGACGTCTCCCGAGGCAGCCACGCGGTACACGCCGCAGAAATCGAGCTCCCGCCTCGGATCCTCCATCTGCTTCGGGAGGCCGTAGGGGGGGTCGGTGAAGTAGGTCGCACCGGAGGAGTGCACTGCCGCGTCGTTGGGGCTGTTGAATCGCCTGCCCTGCCAGCGGTCGGCGAGCGTCACCTTGCCGCCGTCGCGTTCCAGCCGGCTCACGCGGCGGTCGCCGTGCTCACAGGAGACGAGCCGCCCCTCGCGGTCGAGCGCCAGGCCATTCGAACCGCGCTCCCTGCCGTACGTCTTCGGGCCCGTGAATCCGGATGGCTCGAGGAACACGCTCAGGCCCTGCTCGGGGTGCCAGCGATGGACGCGATTCTCAGGGACGTCGCTGAACAGCAGGCTCCCCGGCGGCAGCCCGCCGCGATCGTCGGCCACCCACACCGGACCTTCGGCCCAGCTGAAGCCCGTCGCGAGGACCTCGATCGTGGCGTCGCGCGGCACGAGTGCGTCGAGCCGCGGGTCGAGACGCTCGATCGAGCCGACGGTGGGCACGAGGTCGGCGGCCCCTCCGTGCGCGGCGTACGCGACTGCGAGGAGGATCATGACCGAGGAATGCGATCGCCACGCCATCCAGTCGAACTCCCGAGGATGCCCGAGGTCGACTCGTTATACCGCGACGGTGGCGGCAGGCGCCTACGCCGCGACCTTCAGGCTTCGCGCGTGGTGCGGGGTGGTCTTCAGGAGCACGCACCCCGAGAGCACCTCGGGCCTCCCGGGGCTGCCGACCGCAGCCGTGGGGCAGGCCACGACGCCCGAAAGCCGGTCCCACGTGGCCTGGAGCGCGTGAGGCACCGAGCAGGCGCTCACGTTGCCCGTGCGACGGGTGAGCCCGTTGATGAGTTCGCCCCCCACGCCGAGTTCCTCCAGCTTCATGCCGGTGAACCGCACGATGCCCGTCCCCGCCTGGTGCGGCACCACGAAGCCGACGTCGCGGCCCGAGAGGCCGGTCGCGGCGAGCGCCTTGGCGACGGCCGCAGACATGGCGCGGGGCGCGATCTCGGCGATCGCCATGCCATCCAGCGAGTAGACGAGCCGCTCCCGTTCCTCCGCCCTGCCGCCCCCCGGCGCCGGCACCGGCACACGCGGCTGCATGTGGAAGTCGAACGTCGGCCGCTCGGCCGGCTGCTTCTCCGCGTCGGCGTGCAGAATCTCGAGGTGCACCGGATACCGCCTGCTCGAGGTGGGTGCCACGAGCGTGGCCGAGGCCATGTCGCCGAACAGGCCGGCCGTCTGACGGCAGCCGTAGTCGGTGATCCGGCTGATGCGGGTGGCGACGACCACGAGCAGATATTGATCGCGCGTCAGGGTTATCCGCGGCGCCCAGCGGCGGCATGCCAGTGCCAGCGCCCGGCTGTAGCCGCAGCAGAACCAGTTGATGCCCGCCGTACGGCAGCGGCCGAGGCCGAGGCCGCGGGCGAGGAGTCCGGCGGCGGCGCTCGGTCTTTCGCGGGCCACGCCGGCGTCGTCCATGTGCCGGCGGGCCACCGAGGGCGGGATCGATGCCGGCGAAACGAAGAGGATGCCACGGCAGTCGGCGAGGTTGCAGCCCGTCTCCCGCTGGAGTCGGCGCACCGCGCGCAGTCCCATCGTGGCCTCGTCCTCCAGCGAGATCGCACGAGCCTCGATGCCCGTGTGGTGCGCGAACTTCCGCGGCATCTCGTCGCCGAACCAGGCATTTTCCAACTGCCAGGCCGGCTGATGGATCGCGATGGCGGAGATGCCGAGCGAGGCGGTGCGGCTGTCCATGGAGCGTCGGAGCGTGAGCGGATCGCCATCGACCCGGGCGGGTCCGGCCGGCGGGGCGGGGATTGTGTCGGACGATGCCCGCCGGGGCCAGCGGAAAAACCCCGCGGTAAACCCGCATTCCCGCGGGCCGCAAGTGTCTCGTCAGCAGTCGCGACACCCGAGGCGGCGCGCCATCCGGCTTGCCTGCGGGAGCCGTGGCGCCGATCGTTCCCTGGCAGCACGCACGTCGACCATGGCATTCGGACGCCAGCCTCGTGGAGTTCGAAGTGCCATGCGTTTGCTCGATGCCTTCGGTCGGTCACGCGGCGTCGCCCGGCGTTCACCGCGGTGGCCGGAACTCTGTGCCGAGCCACTGGAGCGCCGCGAACTCCTCGCGGTGACCGTCACACGGACGTCGCTGAACCTTCGCTTCAGCACCGATCCGACCGATGCGCAGCCGCAGGAGGGCGAATACCAGACGTTCGCCGTGACGAACAGCGCGCCCGCCACCTACGCGGACGTCTGGTTTCGGGCCACCGACTTCGTGCCGGGCCAGAAGGTGCAGCTTGGGTCGGGGGAGGACGGCCTCTACAAACTCGGCGCGCTCGCTCCGGGCGAGACGAAGACCGCCTTCATCTACATGGTGGCGACCACCTTCACCAATCCGCCCGGCTACGAATACCAGTATTTCACCGCCGAAGCCTGGGACGGGAATCCCTCCGCGGGCACCTCGACGCGCATCGCCTTCGAGAACGAGCAGTTCGAGTGGGTCGGCGAGGCGATCGTGAACGCCTCGTCCGTGAAGACCTCCTCCGTCTCGGTGGCCTACTTCTTCGGCGCGACCCAGACGTCCGGGCCGGTCGTCGGCGGCACGATGGTGATGACCGTGACGGGCCGCGTGTACAACAAGCCTGACCGCCTTCTGTTCACGCCGGCGTCGTCGCTCAACTGGCCGGCCGACACGTTCGAACTCGCCTCCGCGGTCGTGACGTATTCCAATCCACCGCAGCTTCCGCCCGACATCATCTTCGAGAAGCCGATCCCTCCGGCCTCCACGCCCAAGGACTTCAGCGTCGTCTACACGTTCAACATCGAGGGCACCACTGCGGCCCCGACCCCGGTCACCGCCAGCCAGTACACGGCCAACGGCGTCCAGACCCCGCTGAACCGCAAGTTCGAGAATTCGCGGCTGCTCGATGGCGTCGCCGACATTCCCGTGCCGCAGGAACCCGCGGCCCTCGAGATCACGAAGTCCGGCACCGCCACCGCGGTCGCGGGCTCGACGACCCCCTGCTCCTACACGATCACCGTCGGCAACGTGAGCGGCTACACAGCCGAGGGCGTCACGGTCACCGATGCCTGGCCGCCGAACTTCTCGGGTGCTCGCACCT
>RFPF01000118.1 GCA_009926295.1 Planctomycetia bacterium | reverse complement strand
GCCCTGAGCCGGGTTGGTACATCGACGCCGAATGATCACGCCCCGCCGAGCGATTACTCGGCCCGTTCGAAGAAGCGGCGGCTGCGGCCGTCGAGGCGGGCGATGCTCGGGATCGCGTAGCGCAGGCCGACGGTGTCGGTGATCATCGCGCCGCCGTCGGCGAGGCGCAGGATGTCGTCCGCGTGACCGACGGTGAAGCGGTGCGGGCCGCGATCGGTGAGCACGCTCCACTCGGCCGGCTCGCCATCGGACACCGTCAGGATCCTCTCGATCGTCGGCAGGAACTCCCGCTTCGCGAGCTCCTCGTCGACGAGGCGGCGCAGTTCCGGTTCGATGGCCGCGAGCGACTCGATCCATGCGAGTTCCTCGTCGTTGGCGCCGACGACCGCCACCGGGCCCGTGGGGGCCGACACCGGAAACGCCCGCAGCACGTCGACGTCGGCATGACGATGCCCGTCGGCGTCGATGAAGTCGAGCCGATCGTGTGGGCGACGTTCGAGCCGCCATGCTGGCGCTGGCACAGGAGGGTCGTCTGCGGGATGGTCCTTCATGTGGGTCGTGTCCTCAGGCTCCGGCGGCGGCGGCCGCTGCCTTCGCCTGCGCGTGGTGGAGGCGGGCATAGGCCCCGTCGGCGGCGAGAAGCTCGTCATGCGTTCCGATCTCGACGATCCGCCCCGCTTCGAGCACCACGAGCCTGCTGGCCCGCCGCAAGGTCGAGAGCCGGTGGGCGATGGCGATCGTCGTGCGGCCGGCGACGAGGCGGTCGATGGCGGCCTGGATGAGCGCCTCCGTCTCCGGATCGACGCTCGACGTGGCCTCGTCGAGCACGAGGATGCGCGGGTCGACGAGCAGGGCCCGCGCGATCGAGAGCCGCTGCCGCTCGCCGCCGGAGAGCGAGCCGCCACGCTCGCCGACCCGCGAGTCGTAGGCGGCCGGCAGACGCAGGATGAATTCGTGGGCCCCGGCTGCGCGGGCTGCGGCCACGATCCGCTCCCGGGACGCATCGGGGCGGCCATAGGCGATGTTGTCGGCGATGGTTCCGAAGAACAGGAACGGCTCCTGGAGCACGCAGCCGAGGTTGCGGCGGTAGTCGCGGATCGAGAGCTGCCGGAGATCGATGCCGTCGACCGTGATCGAGCCGCTCGAGGGGTCGTAGAACCTGCAGACGAGATTTGCGAGCGTCGACTTGCCCGACCCGCTCGCGCCCACGAGGCCGATCATTTCCCCGGGCTCGATCGTGAGGTCGATGCCGTGGAGGATCTCCCGTGGGCCGTAGCGGAAGTGCACGCCCGAGATCACGATCCGCCCGGACACCCGGCCGGGATCGATCGGCCGGGCCGCCTCGGCGACGGTCGGCATGCAGTCGAGAATCTCGAAGATGCGCTGGGCACTGGCCGCCGCACGCTGCGTCGCCGGAACCATGTGGATCATCGACTCGACCCGGCCGTAGAACCTTGCGATGTAGGTGAGGAAGGCCGTGAGCGTGCCCACCGTGACCGCGTTGCCGAACACGAGCCAGGCTCCCGCCGCCCAAACCACCAGCACTCCCGCCTCCGAGCAGAGGCTCACGAGCGGGCCGAAGAACGACCACACGACGTTCACGCGATCGTTCGCGTCCAGAACCCTGTCGTTGGCGGCCCGAAACCTCGCGGTCTCGCGGTCCTCCTGGGCGAAGGCCTTCACCACACGTGTGCCCGGGATGGTGTCGGTGAGCACGCTCGTCATGTCGGCCCAGGCGACGGTGGCCCGCGCGAACCCGCGCCGCAGCCGGAACCGCACGGCGTAGGCGAGCCAGACCACGAACGGAAACGGCGTCAACGTGATCAGTGCCAGCGTGGGATTGATCCACACGAGCACCACCGCCGTGAGCAGCACCAGCATGACGTTCGACGAGAACTCGATCAGGTTCACGGAGAGGAACAGATTGAGCCTGTCGGTATCACTCCCGACCCGCGTGATCAGATCTCCCGTGCGCTTGGCGGAGAAGAAGTCGAGCGACAGGCTCTGCATGTGGGCATAGGTGCGCACCCGGAGGTCGGCGGCGATGCGCTCGCTCACCCAGGCGAGCACCCAGGAGCGCGCCCACGACAGGATCCACGCCGCGACGGCGGCCAGCGCCAGGCCACCGAGATACCACCACACGAGCGTGAATGGGACGTCGGTGCCCGCCTGACGGGGGATGAGCACCCGGTCGACCAGCGGCATCGTGAGGTATGGCGGCACCAGCGCCGCTGCGGTGCCGGCCAGCGAGAGGACTGCGCCGAGCACGGCCATCCCGGCATGCGGTCGTGCGAAGAGCACGAGTCGGAGGAGTGCCCGCCAGGACTGCGTGCCGGGCTGCGTCCTCGTCCGTCGCGCGGGCTGCGACCGACGGCGATGCGGCCTCTTCACCATCCGGCGGGCCGAGGTCGGCCGACGGGCGTGGCTGCGGACCGGCCGGCCTCGCTTCGGTGATCGCGCGGCTGCGCTCGTCGAATGCGTCCTCGACCGCATGCACGCCCTTGGCCCGCGCCGGCGTGAACAGCCATCGCGCAACGACGGCCCCCGCCTGCGAGAGCTCGATCCGGCCGACGGCGTTGCGCAGTCGCACGTCGAACCGCGTGTCCACATCGATCGGCCACGCCCACGGATTGTCGATTCGGGCTGGATCGGCGCCATGGTCGGCCGACGCCGGCGCGTCGGCGAGCAGCCGGCGGTCGGTGAGCACTATCCAGCCGTCGCCGAAGCGGAGCGTGGCGTCGAGATCCACGCGGCAGCTCGCCAGGACCCGCTCCCCTGGATCGAGCCTGAATCGGCCAGGCAGGGCGGATCCGACGGCGGAGGTGTCGGGCCCAGGGGCGGTCGGCGTCTCCGCGGTCATCGCACCCCTCCCCCAGACCAACTGGGCCGATGAACGGCCGGGAAAATCGTCATTTCCGCGGTAATTCCTGCAGGGGGATGCCGGTCGACCGGCCGTTGGCCGGGCGGGCAAAGAAAATTGCGTCGCTTTCCGAAGACCCCTAGATTACCCGCCTGGGCATGGCAAAATTTACCGGCGTTTCCTCCGCACTCCACACGAAATTGCATCTCGGGTTGTCACCCCTCCCATGAATGCCCCCCGCGGCTCCCACGGCCGGGCCCGTTTCCCGGCTGAATCAGCCGCGAACGTCGAATCGGCAAGGCCTCGGCACGCGACGTGCATTCCTCGATGGTGTGGGAAAAAAAATTCGCACCGGGCTCACCGAAGCGTAAACTTTTCCGCACGGGCTGCGAAGGTTGGTTGGTCGCCAGACGGCCGGCTGGAATGCCCGTTGGATTCGATCGGTTCGCATCACAAGGAAACCATTTCGACCCATGGCCACTCTGGCCGGTTCGTCCCCGCGGCGGTCGGTTCCCCGCACGCCGCACTCTCCGTCGTCTCAAGGCCCGTCTGCGAAGCCATGCTTCCCCAGAGGCCTCTCTCCCTCGGCTCCGGATTGCAGGCCGCCCTGACGCCGCCATCCACCAACGCCGAACGGACTCCTGCACATGCAAACCGGGCCTCGCGGGCGACGCGCCCGCCTGGCCCCGCGGTGAGACGTGCAGCCTCCTTCCCACCAGCGCCTGCCGGACTGTCCGGCGGCCGGGAGAGGCGCACACAACCCCAGCCCACGCGCGCGTCCGCGATCGGGCACGAGAGCACGACAGTCTTCCATGGAGATCAAATCGCTCAAGGTTCTGCGCGGTCCGAACCAGTGGGCTTCCTTCCCCGTCCTTGAGGCTTGGGTCGACCTCGGCCACCTCGAGGACTATCCCTCGAACACGCTCCCCGGCTTCAACGACCGGCTCATGCGCTGGCTGCCGACGATGGTCGAGCACCGCTGCACGATCGGCGAGCGCGGCGGATTCTTCGAGCGGCTCCGCACGGGCACGTGGATGGGCCACGTGCTCGAGCACGTGACCCTCGAACTGCAGTCGCTGGCCGGCACCACCGTCGGCTTCGGACGGGCCCGCGAGACCAAGACCAGGGGCGTGTACAAGGTGGCGATCGAATACAAGGAGGAGCGCTTCGCCATCGAGTGCCTCCACACGGCCCACAGGCTCATCAAGGCCGCGATCGCCGGCGAGTCGTTCGAGATCGCCTGCGAGATCAAGCGGCTGCGGAAGGTGCTGCTCGAGGAACAACTCGGCCCCAGCACCCGCTCGATCGTCGAGGCAGCCGCGGCACGCGGGATCCCCGCGCGCCGGCTCACCCACGGCTCGCTCGTTCGGCTCGGCCAGGGCGCGAAGCAGCGGCGCATCATCGCCGCCGAGACCGACTGCACCGGTGCCGTCGCCGAAACGATCGCGCAGGACAAGGACCTTACCCGAACCCTCCTCGCGGAGGCGGGCATTCCCGTTCCCGAAGGCCGCCCGGTGAGCGATCCGGCCGACGCCTGGGCCGTGGCGGAGGAAATCGCCGCGCCGGTCGTGGTGAAGCCGCGGTACGGCAACCAGGGCCGGGGCGTCTCGGTCAACCTCTCCACGCGTGGCGAGGTCGAGAAGGCGTGGCACGTGGCACGCGAGCAGGACACGTCGGTCGTGGTTGAGCGGTTCGTGAGCGGCGGCGATTACCGCCTCCTCGTCGTCGGCGGCAGGGTGGTGGCCGCGGCGCGGCGCCGGCCCCCGACCGTGACCGGCGATGGGGTCTCGACGGTGGGCCGCCTCGTCGACCGCGTCAACGAGGATCCACGGCGCACGGGCGACCACGCCACGGCGCTCAGCCCGATGATCATCGACGAGGTGGCGTTGGCCGTCCTCGCCGACCAGGGCCTGACCACCGAGAGCGTGCCCCAGGCGGGACGGATCGTTCTCCTCAGGCAGAACGCCAACCTGAGCACGGGCGGCTCGTCGGAGGACGTGACCGACGTCGTGCATCCGGACGTCGCGGCCCGTGCGGTGGAGGCGGCACGGATCATCGGCCTCGACGTCGCCGGCATCGACATCGTCACCGCCGACATCACGCGCTCGCTCGAGTCGCAGCGGGGCGTGGTGATCGAGGTGAACGCGGGACCGGGCCTGAGGATGCACCTCGAGCCCACGGTGGGCACGCCGCGCGACGTGGGCGCCGCGATCGTCGACACGCTGTTCGCGGCTGACGACGACGGCCGCATCCCCGTGGCCGCGGTCACCGGCACCAACGGCAAGACGACCGTCGTCAGGCTCATCTCCCATCTCGCCGCCACCGGGGGCGCCACCGTCGGCACCACCTGCACCGAAGGAGTGTGGGTCGGCGGACGTCAGATCGATGCCGGCGACTGCAGCGGCCCGGCGAGCGCCCGCCGCGTGCTCGCCAACCCGTCGGTGACGACGGCCGTGCTCGAGACCGCCCGCGGCGGGATCCTCCGCGAGGGCTGCGGCTTCGACCACTGCGACGTCGCCGTGGTCACGAACATCGCCTCCGGCGATCACCTCGGCATCGGCGAGATCGACACCCCCGAGCAGATCGCGTGGGTGAAGGGGGCGATCGTCGCCGCAGTGAGCCGCAAGGGCTCCGCGGTGCTCAACGCCGCCGATCCGCTGGTGGTGGACATGAAGCGCTGGTGCAAGGGGCACATCGTGTACTTCGCGATCGATCCGGCGAACCCCGTGATCGCGGCACATCTCGCCGCGGGAGGCCGTGCCGCCACGGTGCGCGACGGCTGGATCGTGCTCTGCGACGGTCCGCGTGAGACCCGGCTGGCACACCTGGAGCGGGTGCCGCTCGTCCACAAGGGGCTCGTGGAGTTCCAGGTGGAGAACGTGCTCGCCGGCGCCGCCGCTGCCTGGTGCCTGGGGGTGCCGCTGGAACTCGTGCGGCTCGGGCTCGAAAGTTTCTCCTGCGGCACCACCGGCTCGCCGGGAAGGTTCAACCTTCTCGATCTCGAGGGAGCATCGATCGTGGTGGACTATGGCCACAACGTGCCGTCGCTGGAGCAGATCTGCGGCACGGTGCGCCGGCTTCCGCACGAGCGCCGCACGGCCGTGTACTCGGCGGCGGGCGACCGCCGCGACGACGACCTGCTCGCACAGGGCCGGCTCCTCGGCGCCACGTTCGACCGGGTCGTGATCTACGAAGACGCCTACATCCGCGGCCGCCAGCCAGGTGACATCACCCGGCTGATCTCCCAGGGCATCGCGGAGGCTGTCGCACAGGGTGGCAGCTGCGTGGTCGAGGCCGGCGGCAACTGGGAGCGCTCGGCGGCCCTCGTGCTCGACGCCGTGCGGCCCGGCGAACTCGTGCTCCTGCAGCCCGACACCATCGAGCAGACGATGCCCTGGCTGCAGGAACGCTACGGCTCCCGCCTGCGCGACGCGCATTTCGACGAACTGGCGGGCATCATGGCTCATGACGCCACCCAGCGCGTGCCCGCCGCGCACGAGCCCGTCGAAGTGAAGAGCGGCCGGTTCGGCCGCACCGTGTGCGCCGCCCGGGCGATCGCCCAGGGCGAGACGATCCTCAAGACCTGGGGGCCGCAGCACCAGCGACGTTCTCGCTACACCATGCAGGTCGAGAACGACGTTCACGTCCTGCCTGATGGCGTAGCCGTGCTGCTCAATCACTCGTGCTCGCCGAACTGCGGGGTGATCATCCGCACCGGTGTGAAGCAGATCGAGGTTCGTTCCCTGCGGCCGATCGCGGCCGGCGAGGAACTGTCCGTCGACTACGACACGTTCGAGTACGAGGTCGAGCACATGAAGGGGCCGTGCCTGTGCGGTGCGCCGACATGCCGTGGCCGCGTGGCCGGCTACAAGCATCTCGCCGCCGACGTGAAGGTGCGTTATGGCGAGTTCATCGCCGACTACCTCCGCATCCTCGACGCGGAAGTGCCCTCCCCCGTCGGCGCGTAGGACAGGCGCCAAGCCCCGAGGTCGACGTACCCAAGCCGGTTCGTGACTGCTCATACCCTCTCATCGGGCTGTCACCTCGTTGGATGCGTGCCGGCTCGGGGTTACCCCGTACCGTCTCGCCGGACGTTCGCCTCCGCCCTCCAGGCTCCGGCTCTCTCGGATTTGCCTGCGCTGCGCCATCCATGGCTTCGCTGGTCAAATATGCCGGCTCAACGGTAGGGGCAACCCCTCGCCTCCCCAACTCGTGGGCGCCCAGAATTTTCGGCGGAGACGGTCGGTGGGCACGCGCAGACGCAGGGAGTCCTTGAGGACTATCGGCGTCTGATCAAAACCCACGAGTCCTGTACTCTCAAGACGACCGGAGTCGAGCATGCCTACCGCCGGCTCCGATTGCGGGTCATTACTACCTGCCCTGCAGTCCGGCGAGACGGTACGGGGTAACCCCGAGCCAGGTTGGGCGAATTGGGCCATGACCGTCCGGAAGATGACAGGCGGGACGCCTGTCCTACGAGGGCCGCTGGACCGGGGCCGTAAGATGGACGGGTTGCGACGGTCGCACAGGTTGAGGTTCGATTTTTGCCGGGAAAAATCGCGGGAAAAAGTGAACAAACCGCTTGAAGCCTGCGTTGAGGGGATTAGTCTCGAAGGGTCATTTTCAGGAGTTGAATCATGACCGTTCACGGTTGCTTCCTGGCACGCACCGCTTCGTGCCGTCTCGTCCGAGCGGTGGTATGCGCGACGACGATCGTCGTCCTCGCCTCGCCGCTCCCGGTTCTCGCACAGTGCTGCGGTGAAGCCGCACCGGCGGTTGCGCCCACCCAGACCTATCGCCTCGACTTCCAGACCGTCTTCGACGAGCAGCAGGTGACGGCCTACCGAGTGTCGTACGAGACCGTCTACGACACGAAGACCTACACCGTGCAGAAGCCGGTGTGGGAGACACAGATGCAGGAGCGTCGCTACACCGTGCAGCGGCCGGTGTGGGAGACGCAGACCCGCGAGGAGCGATTCACCGTCATGAAGCCGGTCTACGAGACGCAGGTCGTCGACCGGAGCTACGACGTCACCCGCGACGTCGTCGAGACGAGTACTCGCGAGGAACGCTTCACCGTGATGAAGCCGGTGTACGAGACGGCCGTGCAGCAGCAGGTGAGCGTCGTCCGCAAGCCGGTGTACGAGACGAGCGAAAGGGAGGAGGCCTACACGGTGGCCGAGCCGGTGACGACCGTGCGCACGGCCTATTCGGTCGGCACGCAGGCCGTCGACACGGTCACGCCGATGGTCGCCCCGGGCACGACGCAGCTCGGCTGGGTGCCCGGAGGCTGGGCGGTGAACCCGTACACGGGGCTCATGTCGTGGCAGCGCGGCGGCTATGGCTGGACGGTCACGCCCGGCGTCGTGGTCAACCAGGTGAACCGCTCCTACCAGCCCACCTACACCCCGGTGCAGGTGCCGGAGACGACGCTGGTCAATCGCGTCGTCACGCGGAAGGTGCCGATCCAGACCGTCCGGTACGTGGACGAGCAGGTCGTGCAGCAGGTACCCGTCCAGACGATGAAGATGGTCGCTGAGGAGCAGGTTCGCCAGGTGCCCGTGCAGACCGTGCGCAAGGTGGTCGAACGTGTCGAGAACAAGGTTCCGGTGCAGGTGATGAAGATGGTCGCCGAGGAGCAGGTTCGCCAGGTGCCCGT